>CANLGQ010000001.1 GCA_947490265.1 Pseudomonadota bacterium
CTGCCGGTTCTCTCCTTGTTGATCGCGCTTCCGGCGGTCGTGGGCGTCCTGCTGGCGCTGGTGCCGCCGGCGAACACCGCGGTGTTCAAGTGGGTCGCGCTCGCGGTCTCGCTGGTCGAGCTGGGTCTGTCCGGGGTGGCACTGCGCGACTTTCGGGAGCCGGTGGGTGCGGGCCTCGCGCTCGTCGAGAACCACCCGTGGATCGAGGCGTTCTCGATCCGCTACAGCCTCGGCGTCGACGGCGTGGCGCTGCTGATGATCGTGCTGACCGGGCTCATCATGCCGCTCGCCATCGGCGCGAGCTGGTCGAGCATCACCGACCGGCCAAAGGGCTTCTTCATCGCGCTCCTGTTCCTGGAAGCGGGGATGATGGGGGTGTTTGCTGCGGCAGACCTCTTCCTCTTCTATGTGTTCTGGGAGGTCATGCTGATTCCGATGGCGCTGATGATCGGCGTCTGGGGCGGAAAGAACCGGGTGGCCGCGAGCGTGAAGTTCGTGCTCTACACGTTGTTCGGCTCGCTCCTGATGTTCGTCGCCATCCTCTACGTGTACACGGTGTCCCTCGCCGCGGGTGCGCCGACCTTCGACATCGCGACCCTGGCCCAGATCGTCCCGCCTCGGGTAGACGGCTGGGTGGAGGTGCTGCTGTTCTGGGCGTTCGCGCTGTCGTTTGCGATCAAGGTCCCGATGTTCCCGGTCCATACCTGGCTGCCCGACGCGCACACCGAGGCGCCCACCGCCGGTTCGGTGATCCTGGCGGGCGTGCTCCTCAAGATGGGGACCTACGGCTTCCTGCGGTTTGCCATCCCCTTGTTTCCGTGGGCGGCCCAATGGAGCACGCCGGCGATCCTGACCTTGTCGGCCGTCGGAATCGTCTTTGGCTCCTTCATGTGCATGGTGCAAACCGACATCAAGCGGCTCGTCGCCTACTCGTCGGTGGCCCACCTCGGGTTCGTGATGCTGGGGCTCTTCTCGGGGTCGGTGATCGGCGCGCAGGGCGGCGTCCTGCAGATGATCAACCACGGGATCTCCACCGGCGCGCTGTTTCTCTTGGTCGGGGTGATCTACGAGCGCGCGCACACCCGCGGCGTCACCGACTTCGGCGGCTTGGCCAAGACGATGCCGGTGTACGCGGTCCTCTTCCTCATCGTGACGCTGTCCTCGATCGGGCTGCCGGGCACGAACGGGTTCGTGGGCGAGTTCCTCATCCTGCTGGGGACCTGGCAGCGCTACCCGCTCGCGGCGGCCGTCGGTGCGCTCGGCGTCGTGCTCGGCGCCGTGTATATGCTCACCCTGTACCGCAACGTGTTCTTCGGCACGGCGCGAAATCCCAAGTTCGCGGCGCTAGCCGAGCCGAACCGCGTCGAGCTGGCCACCCTGCTGCCGCTGGTGGCGCTCATCTTCGCGATCGGGTTTTTCCCAAACCCGCTCCTGCAGCTCAGTGAGGCGCCGGTCCAGCGGGTCGTCGATCAGCTCGTCCCGCCATCGGCGGCCGTTGGCGGCCGGATCACCCCGGCGATGCTCCGCCGCGCGGAGGCGCACCCATGATGGTCCTCACCGAAACGGATTGGCTGGCCCTGTCGCCTGCGCTGTGCCTGCTGGTCGCCGGACTCGCGGCGGTGGGCGCAGATCTCTGGCGGCGGAGCCACAGCGCGTTCGTGTCCTGCCTGTTGTCGCTGGTCGGCGTGGGCGTGGCGTGTGGGATCCTCCTCCGCCTGCTCGTGACCGGTGGGACGTATCGCGGCTTCGAAGGGACGATCCTCCTCGATCAGACCGCGGCCCTCCTCTCGCTGGGCGTGTGCGTTGCGACGACGCTCATCCTCTCGATCGCGCCGGTGGATAGTCACCGCCGGCGCACGAATTTCGGCGAATTGTACGGCCTGATCCTGCTTGCGGCGTGCGGCATGGTCCTGCTGCTGTGCAGCAACGACTTCATGTTGATCTTCTTGAACATCGAGGTCATGTCGATCGCGATGTACGTCTTGACCGGGATCACCCGGCGGAATCCGCGTTCGAACGAAGCGGCCCTCAAGTACCTGGTGACCGGTGCGTTCGCGACGGGATTCCTCCTGCTCGGCGTCGCGCTTCTCTACGGCGCCACCGGCACGTTCCGCCTGGAGGGAATCGGCGGCGCCCTCGCCACCGGGAACAACAGCCCGTTGCTGCCGCTCGGGTTCGGGCTCCTCATCGTGGGGTTCGGCTTCAAGATCGGGGCGGTGCCCTTCCACATGTGGGTGGCCGACGTCTACGAGGGGGCGCCGACCACGTCCACGGCGTTCATGGCGGTCACCGTGAAGGCGGCGGCCACGGGGGCCCTGCTCCGGGTGTTGATCATCGCCGGCGGCACGCGCTCGGACCTGTGGGCTCCGAGCCTGTGGTGGGTGGCCCTCGCGACGATGGTGGTCGGGAACCTGCTCGCCGCTCACCAGACCTCGGTGAAGCGCATGCTGGCCTACTCGAGCGTCGCCCACACCGGCTACGCGCTGGTCGCGATGGCGAGCATGCTCGGAACCAACGGCGATTTCTCGCTCGACGGCGCTGCGGCCGTGGTGTTCTACCTGTTCTCGTACACCTTCACGACCCTGGGCGCGTTCCTCTTCCTCGTCCACGTCGGGCACGAGGTGCCGGGGAAAGCAGGTGCTGAGTGGCAAGACGCCGAGACGCTGGACGATCTCGCCGGGCTCGGCTTTCGCCGGCCATGGGCTGCGGGTGCGATGGCGCTGTTCTTGCTCTCGCTCGGCGGGGTCCCCCCGACGGCCGGGTTCTTCGGGAAGTTCTTTCTCTTTCAGGCCGCCGTGGGGCGCGGCCACACCCTCCTGGTGGTGCTCGGCGTCCTCACCTCACTCGTGTCGTTGTTCTATTACATGCGGGTGATCGTCGCGATGTACATGCGGCCCGCGGTCATGACGGACGAGCAGCCGAGGGCGTCGGTGGGCGCGGTGCTCGCCCTGTCGGCGCTGGCGACGGTCCTGCTGGGGGTCGTGCCGGGTCCGGTGGTCGAGTGGGCCACGCGCGGGATCGCCTCGCTTCACTGACCCCGCTGCCTAGACCCGCGGGGCCCACGGCGAGTCGTCCTCCGCGTCCTCGTCGATTGGCGGGGCGTTGGCCTCGTCGTCGGCCGCCTGCGCGGCCGCCTCGGTCTCGATCGTGAAGCTGGGCGGCGCGTACTCCCGTATTGCCGCCAGCAAGGCCTCCGGTCCATCCTCAGGGGTGAAGTATAGGGTTTCGGGGTGCTCTGGGTCGGGCGCACAGAGCACCGCAAAGCGATCCGGGTGCTGGGGAATCTGCATGAGGTGTTCGGCCCGGGACCACGGCACCGTCCACCGAAGCAGGGTCTTCTCGGCTTCCTTCCAAGCGTGCCAGAGGTACAGCAGGAGCCCGCTCACCGTCGCGACCGGCATGACCTGCCCCACGCGGTCCGTGGCCAGCGCGAGCACGGCGCCCCCCGCGATGACGGCTACGCCCGCGAACCGCCCGTTGAACGGCACGGGTCGGTCCACGGCGGTGCCCGAGGCCCCGATCCCGTCCGGTCCGATGTCGAGACAGCCTGAGCCCGTCAGTCGGTACAGGCGGAGGCCCTCGATGTCGCGCGGCGCTTCGAACATACCGGTGAGTCGGGTCATGCTCCTCGCTTAATCGCACCGCTCCGACTCGGCCCGCCGCGCGCGGTTCGGCCTTGACGCGACCTTGACGAACTCCGCGCGAGGTCGATCGTCAAACAAGAACAGTTTGCGTTCCGTTGACCATCCGGGGAGAACCGGCGGGCAGGGGGCGCGGTCTGGTGAGATTGACGGGAACCTGACTCGACCGGAGTTGTTCCGGCCGGGCAGACGCAACAAGATAGGCCGTCGCATCCCTTCATGTGGAGCCACCAATGGCTGGAAATTCGCCCACGGTAATCCTCGAAGCCCGGCGTGGAACTGCCCTTCTCAAGAGCGGACAGTTCAACGAGCCGAGCATCACCATCGGGCGCAGCAGCAGCGCGATGTTCGCGGTGGATTCTGCAGATCTGGCCGATCTGCACGCCGTTCTGAACGTCGAGGAAGACTGCTCGGTCGCCCTCCTCGATCTCGGCAGCCCGGTCGGCGTGTTGTTCAAGGGCGAGAAGATCTCGAACGCCAACCTTCAATCCGGCGAGACGTTCGGGGTCGGCGAGCTGTCGTTCCGGGTCATGGTCTACTCGGCCGACGACTTCGAGGAGGAGTCGGCAACCCGGGTCGAGGCCCGGCCCGACAACGGCACGGTTCCCCCCGCGCCGGGCCGCGACGTGGAGGATCACACCGAAGAGGAGGTCTCGGCCGAGGCCCAGGCCGAGGTCGCGAGCGAGGATCACGCCGAACCCGCTGCCCCTGCCCACGCGGCGGTGTCCGACGAGGAGCACGTGGCGGAGGCGCACGACGACGACGACGAGCACGGCGACCACCCCGATCACGAGGATGTCCTGGCCTTCGTCATGAAGACCACCCCCGGCCAGGCGACCAAGAAGGCCAAGGTGCTCGAGATCAACCAGATGTGGGGCAACGTCCTGGTGGACACGCGGCAGTTCCCGGCCGACGGGCGCGACGTCTCGGTGGGGGCCTCCATGGGCTACCGCTGGCGGCTGCTCGGGGTGGACATGGGTTGGGTTCCGACCCCGCTCGGCATGGCGCTCCCGATGATGATGCCGCTGTGGAGCGACGTCCAGAAGGAGTGGAAAAACGACTTCTACGTGCCGGTGTCCGCACTTCCGTCCGAGTCCGACTTCACGCTGTTCTCTCACCCGGAGCCCGGTCAGTACGTCGCGAACGTAGCCAAGGGTTGGGACGGCTTCGTCGACGTCGAGGACAAGCGCTACTCGTTCGAGGAGCTGGTCACCGCCGGAAAGGCCAAGAAGTCGAGCGAAGGGGGCTACGAGGTGCCCCTCGCGGAGGACATGCGCCTCACCGTGGATGCCGCGGGACAGGTGTTCTTCGCCCACTTCGCCCTGCACGATGCCCGGTTGGTGGCCCGACTCACCGATGACGTGGATTACCCCTTCGTCGGCATGATGGCCTTCGGGGTGTTCGTGTTTGCCTCGATCGGGTTCACGATGGCGTTCATGCCGCCGCTGCCCGACAACAACACGAACGAGATCGACGAGCGCCTGGTCGAGCTCATGCTGCAGAAGCCTGAGGAGGAGAAGAAGGAACAGAAGAAGCCCGATGCCAACCCCGACGCGGGCGAGGGCGCCAAGGCCAAGAAAGAGGAAGGCAAGGTCGGAAAGGAGAAGGCCAAGCTCGACAAGGCCAAGGGCAACAAGGTCGAGATCAAGCAGCAGGAGATCGACCGCGAGATCGCCGAGCAGGCCGGTGTGCTCGGGGCCATGGCCGACAGCAACCTCGACCAGATCCTCGGCGCCTCGGGGCTGTCCTCGGAGCTGCGAGGCGGGATCGGCGGGCTCATCGGCGCCAAGGGCAGCCAGATCGGATCGGGCGGTCTCGGTGCGCGTGGCGGCGGTCTCGGCGGCGGTGGGACGGCTGAGGGCCTCGGCGGCCTCGGCACGAAGGGCATGGGCTCTGGCGCGTCGGGCTACGGCAAGGGCGGCGGAAACTTCGGTGCCAAGGGCGAAGGTGGCATCGGAACCGTCGGCGGCGACCCGATCATCCTCGGCGCGCTCGACCGGTCCCTCATCGACGAGGTGATCAAGCGCCACATGAACCAGATCCGGTACTGCTACCAGCGCGAGCTCACGAAGAACCCGGCGCTTGGGGGCAAAATCGTCATCAAGTTCGTGATCGCCAAGGACGGCACCGTGTCGTCTGCCGAGAAGAAGACTTCGACGATGAACAACGGCGCGGTCGAGCAGTGCATCGTCGGCCGGTTCATGCGGATGCAGTTCCCCACGCCGAAGGGCGGCGGGATCGTCATCGTCAGCTATCCGTTCATCTTCTCGCCAGGGTAAACCTGCAGAAGTGAGCGTGACGACCTCGCTTCGGCGGGGTCGTTCTGCTTTTCGAGACACGAGGTGACGATCTAGAAGGACGGAAGGGTGCCGGTCGAGCGTCAGAGGGGCAGGAGGACGCGATGCTGGCCGTCGAGACCTGGTGGGGGGATTGCTGGATTGCGGACCGCTCGTCGGAACTTCCGGCGGCTGTGCGGGGCGGGACCGGTTGGGTGGACCGGGTTTCGGTGCTCGGCATCGATCTGGGCCGGGTGACGCCGGGAGTCGCCGCGATTGCGCGCTGGATCCCGGTGTTCGTGGAGGTGACCTCGGAGCCGGCCTCGCTCGCGGCGGTCGGCCTGGAGCGCCAACTCGCCTACGTGGACGCGGCGGGCTGGGTGGTGGTGGCCGAGGTGCCCGGCTGGCGCTGTGCCGCGGGGCACCGTTTCAAGCTGGCCGAGGGCGAGGCGGTGTCGCTCGTCGGGCCAGGGGTGGTCGTGCGCCTGCGCAATGAGGGTCCGGTGCGCCGCGAAACCGCACGGTTCGTGGTCGCGCTGCCGCCGCTTCGCCGGGTGGCCTGAGCGCTGGGTGCTGGCGCGTCCGGAGGTGCCGCCGGGCAGATCGCGCGGTAGACAGGCCCCGGGGGTGCCTTTGTCCACGACCGCCGGCGGCCGGCCGTTGCTGCTCGACATGAACGGCTACCAGTGGACCGTGTTGTTTGCGGCCTGGCTCGGCTGGGGCTTCGACGTGTTCGACGCCCTGCTCTTCAATTTTGTCGCGCCGAACTGCGTGCCCGCCCTGCTCGGGATCCCACTCGACGACCCCGGCGCGAAGTCGGCGACCCTCTTCTGGACCGGCCTGATCACCAGCGTGCTGCTCCTCGGATGGGCGGCGGGCGGCATCCTGTTCGGCCGGGTCGCCGACCACATCGGCCGGTCGCGGACTCTGTTGCTCACGATGCTGGTCTACGCGATCGGCACCGCGGCCTGCGCGTTCGCCCCGAACATCTGGGTCCTCCTCCTCTTCCGGTTGATCGCCAGCCTCGGCATCGGCGGAGAGTGGGCCGCTGGCGCGGCGATGGTCGCGGAGGTCGTGCCGGAAAAGCGACGGGTGGAGGCGGGCGCGCTGCTCTACACCGCCGCGCCGCTCGGTATGTTCCTGGCGACCGAGGTGACCTGGCTCATCCAGGGGGTGCTGCTGCCTGGCGACCCTGAGGTGGCGTGGCGCTATGTGTTCGCCTGTGGGTTGATCCCGGCGATCTTCGCGATTGGGATCCGGCTCGTCATCAAGGAGCCGGAGCGGTGGAAAGCCGCTTCGGGCTCGGTGCCGTCGCTGCTCGAGCTGTTCCGCGGCCCCACGCTCAGGCTCACGCTCTCCGGTCTCGCCACCGCGATCGTCGCTCTTATCATGTGGTGGAGCTGCAATGCCTTCATCCCCCTGGTGGCGAACGGGCTCGCCGGAGTGGAGGCGAAGGCTCAGGGGCTCTTGCCCGAGGCCGCGACGGCCCTGAAAGAATCCTGGAAGGCCACCGCGACGAATGCCTTCAACCTCGGCGGCATCATCGGCACGCTGCTCACCGTTCCGCTCGCGAAAGTCGCGGGTCGGCGGGCGATGTTCGGCCTTTACTTCGCAGCGTCCGGGCTCGCGATCCTGGCAGCGTTCGGCCTTGACCTCGCCCCGCAAACCCGCCTGTGGATGTACTTTCCGGTCGGCCTGACGGTGTTCGGGGTCTTTGGAAGCTTCACCTACTACCTGCCCGAGCTCTACCCGACGCGGTTGCGGGGCACCGGGGCCGGCTTCTGCTACAATGCCGGGAGGGTGTTCGCCGCGGTCGGGCCGTTCGTGGTCGGCAGCGTCGCCTCGCGGGGGGCGGATTCCTTGGCGACCGCAATGCAGGTGCTGTTCTGGGTCGGCGTGGTCCCGCTGGTGGGGCTCCTGATCGTGCCGTTCATCGTCGAGACCCGCGATCAGGCGCTGGCCGACTGATGCGGATCCTGCTCCTGGCGCTTCCGGGCTGCCTGATCACCCGCGCGGAGATCGACGCCAAGGACCATGGCTCGGGTGACGCCGACGCCGACGCCGACGCGGACACCGACACCCCTCCCCCGACCGACACGGCGGGCACCCCAGCGATCGCCGTGCCGCCGTTTTGCCCGGTGCGGTACGGCGGCGGGATACCGGTCGTGAACGGGGTGAAGGAGGACGCGACCAGCCTCGTCGGGGCAGACGTCAACGGCGACGAGAAAATCGACCTCGCGGGTGGAAAAGAGGCGCTTTTCCTGTACCCAGGGTTGGGCGCTGGGTACTTCTCGGTCCTGACCGAGTCCGTGCCTCGGTCCCTCTCTTCCCTGGCGGTTGGCGAACTCGACGACAAGCACTTCGGCGACGAGGTAGCGGTGGTGGGGGGCGGAACGCTCGAGATCGCCAATTGGGTGGGCGATGCGTTCTCGTTTGCCGCGCCGTGGGGGGAGGATTCCACCTTCGATGCCTTTCTGGTCGCGGTGGTCGACGTCAACGGCGATGGCCTCGACGATGTGATCGTGGTCGAAAGCGGTGGCCTCGTGGTGTGGTCGCGTCTGCTCGGTGCGTGGACCCCGCTGGCCCCGGGTGACCCGGTGGCCGGGCTCGATCAGGGGGTGGCGATCGCTCAGGGCGATCTCGAGGGGGACGGCGACCCCGACGTAGCGGTGCTGAGCCCTGGGGGGGTCACCATCGGCCTTGGAAGTGGGGCGAACGTGGTGACCCATCCGACCACCGGACTCTCGGGCACGCTGCTTGGCGCGACGTTCGCGGACATCGACGGCCTCCCGGGCGACGAACTCGTCGGGGTCGGGCTGGATGGAGACCTGGTGGTGTGGCGCTACCACGCCCTGAACAGCGCCTGGACGCTCGACCAGACCGTTGCCGATGTCGAGGAAGGAGCCTTTCCGGTGTACGTCGGTGCGCTCGAGTTTGGGGATGGCTGCCGGGCGGTCGCTGTCGTTTTGCCCGAGTCCGTTCGGCTTTGGTGGCCGGACGGACAGGGGGCGCTCGCCACCGATCCCACCTCCATCACCCTCCCTGAGTTCGCTGGCGTGGACACGTTTGTCGCGGCAGCCACCTCGTTCGACGCGGATGGCGACGGCGATCCGGATCTTGTTGCGGCGTTGTCGACGGGGGGCACGGCCGTCTATACGTGGCTGCTCCGCCCGCAGTAGGTGCGTCTTGGTGCGGGCATTGGTCGCCGCGGATCCATCCACCGCGCTCGCGGCACCTCCTGAACGGGAGGTCGGGATGATCCTGGCGCTGGCGGCATGCACTGAGCAATCTGACGTGGCGGCCGAACCGCAGCCGCCCGTCACGGCGTCGCCGGTCGTGACCTCCGGGTCACCGGCCAAGGTGTTCGCGATCTCGCTCCTCGATCCGGCCTCCGGCCTGCCGATCGACGCCGGGCAGGACCTGCTGGTGCACTACCCCGTCGGCCAGCCGACCGGTGATCTCCGGTTCGGGTTCGAGGTGGGTGGCACCGAGCTCGGGCAGGTCGGCTTGTTCCCGACCGTCGAGCGCCTCGACCTCACCGAGGAGATCACCAGCCCAAACGCCGAGGCCTATGTGCAGGCGATGGCCGCCGAGCAGGCGTGCTCGTACTACCTTCTCGAGAACAAGGCGTTTCTCGCCTACACCACGCGGGACCAGTATGAGCTGCTCGACGGGGCCCGACTCCGACTCACGGTGTTCGCGTTCGACCTGCACACCCAGGCCGAGGCCGAGGCCACGGTGGAGGTGCGCGCGCGCGTCGTCTACGAGTGACGCCTACGCCGGCACGCCGCCGGCCAGCCACCGGTAGAACGTGGCGAGTTGGGCCCGTCGCTCCGGGTCGAGCCACTCGAAGTTGATCCCGCGATCGCTCACCTCCCAGAACTCCGGGTGCACCACCGCCAGCATCTCCTCCCGGATCGCGTTCAAGCGGGCCCCGGGCTCGGTGCGCATGTCGTTGCTGATGCGCACGGCCAGCGGGCCAGCACCGCGGGCCAGGTAGAAGGTGGCGAGCTTGATCTGGGCCTTTCGCACGCCCTTCAGCGAGGCTTCCTGGGCCCGGGCCTCGGGCTCCCGGTCGAGGTCGAGGAAGATCCCGAGCAGCGCGTCGTGGGCCAGGGAGCCGACCGCGAACGCGACCTCCAGCAACCGGCACTGGTCGTAGGCGGCGCTCTCGAGCACGAAGGCGAGGTTGTTGCTGAACGCGAGCTGGCCGTAGTAGCGCATCCGCCCAGCCAACTCGATGGCGAGGTCGGGGTGCCCGGTGTTGATCGCGTGTTCGGCGAGCTCCCGATACTCGTTGAGCAGGTTGTAGGCGGTGCGGACGTCGCGCCCGTTTACCGCCGCGCGCATGTAGGTGTTGAGGAACCGCACCGAGAGCTGGAGGGTGGCCAGCTCGGAACGATCGAGGGCCGCTGCGGCGATCTTGCGGGTGTGGATCGCCGTCAGGTGGTTCACATCGCGCATCTTGTTCAGCGCATCGGCGAACACGTCCTGGTACTGGCGGAAGACTTTCATCTCGAGCCAGGTCTTTCGGGTGGTCAGCGCGTGGACCATGTCGGGGTGCAGGGCCAGAAAGTCGGCATCCGTTTTGCCGAGCACCGAGGTGTCGAACCACCTGACCGGAAGGCGCCTCCGCTCACTGAGCCCGGCCTCCACGAGTTCGGCCATCGCCGCGAGCGATGCGAAGGCGAGCGGCTTGTCCTTCTTGTCCACCGAGTTCAGGGCAATGTCGCCGAGCTGGTCGACGGCGCGGAGCAGCTCGTCGCGGCGCGTGGCGGCCACGGCGTCGCCGCCGCGCGCGGCCCGCTCGATCTCGCGGAGTCCTCCGTTCGTGATGCGCCGGATGACCTGAGTGGGCGCCAGGAAATCGAAAACATAGGCGAAGTACGGCAGGATGGCGAGGAGGCAGAAACTCACCAGGAGACCGTTCGCGATGACGATCAGGCCGGGCCATTCCGGCGCATTGAGCGCCAGCATCGTGCCGACCGAGAGCACTGAAGCCACTGCAAAGGTCGAAAGCACCGCGACGTTGACCGGGTCACGAACGAAAAGCTCGCTGACGCGTGGGGTGTACCGGTTGGCGGCGAGTTCGACGATGATCGCGACGACGGTGATCGCGATCCCGAGCACGGCCACCGCCCCCCCGGCGAAACCGGCGAGCGAATCAGGCGTGGCGGGCAGCGCCGCGAGGTCCCACGGCCAGGGACCTGCTACGCCGAACTGCCATACCCACAGGGCGAAATAGATCGCCCCGGTGATCAGGGTGAGCGTCAAGAACGCGAAGATCGCCTCGAGGACAGGCTGCGCGAGGGGCCGCCGGCGGCGTTGCGTTTCCATCGGGCGCGAGTATGCCACGCGAGCCCATGTGAACGAGCGCCGGTCGCGCGTTCCACATCGCTTTCAAGGCGCCGCGGTCCGGTATTCAAGCTGGGGGGCGAGGATTCTCTTGTCACCAGGAGGGTTCCATGTCCGACCGCATTCAGCCCATCGAGCCTCACACTGCCGCCTGGAACGCCCAGGTGTGGATCAGCTTCCTCATCTCCGCGGCCATGAGCGTCGGAGGGGTGGTGCTGCTTCCCGCCGATCCCTGGATCAAGGGCTACCTGCTGATGGGGGCGCTCTTCACCGTTGGCTCGACCTTCAACCTCGCGAAGACTGTGCGCGACAACCACGAAGCCGAGAAGCTCCGCAACCGGATCAAGAACGCGAAGGCCGACAAGCTCCTGAAGGAGTTCGAACTCAGCGAGGCCGCGTAGTCCCGCCGGCCCCTACTTCCAGGATACCTGCGAGACTTGCTAGGCGTCGTTCCGGGTCACGACCGGACCGACGAGGCTCGGTCTCGAGCTCCGGTGCGACACCTGCGGCGCGAGCACGAGCGTGCCTCGAGACGTACCGCATGGGCGAGCACGAGCGCGCCCTCCTGCCCGCCGGCCACGCCGCGAGGCGACAGCAAGCCCGGGAACACCTTCGCGGGGTGGCGACCGAGCTGGAGGTGTGGTGGCGGCGCATCCCGTTCGCCTCGCGGGCGCGGCGGGCCGCCCTCACGGCTCACCCCTTGCCGCCCGTCGATCCGCGCTGCGCTTGTGGGCCGGCCGCTCGGCTGGGGTCACTTCGCGGGTTCGGTGACCTGGACCGTCGCGGACGCTGCTTTCCGCGCGGGCACGCCGGCGTGGCACGGCACGCCCTCGGCGGGGGAGGGCTCCAGGATGAAGATCTGGACGCGGCGGTTCCGAGAGCGGTTGTCCTCGGTGTCGTTTCCGGCGAGGAGGCACTTCTCGCCGTAGCCGACCGAGGTGAGTCGGTCGCTGGCGACGCCGCGGGCCTCGAGCAGGGTGCGCACCTCGTTCACCCGGTCCTGCGAAAGTCCCTGGTTGTACCGGTCGGATCCTTTCGAGTCGGTGTGGCCTTGGACCTCCACCTGCCGGATCTCGGTGTACTTGAGCAGGTTGTTGGCGATCTCGTCGAGCAACGGGAGAGACTCGGCTTTCACCGTGGCCTTGTCGAAGTCGAATTGCACGGCCTCGAGCAGGACCACCTCGTCTCGGGTCGTCTTCACGATCGGGGGCGCCAGCTCTACCTCGATCACCACCAGCGAACGCTCGTTCGGCTGGATTTCCACCTCTCGCCGCTCGATGCCGAAGGCCTCGGCCGAGACGAGCAGCGTCCAGACGCCGGGGTCGAGGACGAAGACCTCCTGCCCATCGGCGCCCAGCGCGACGTCGGGGTGGGGGGCGGGCCCGCGGAGGCTCACCGTGGCGTCCAGGATCGCGCCCTGGTTGCTCTTGGCGACGACCTCGACCGCGCCCGGTCGCCACGCGAGCCGCACCGTGCGCGCGGTCTCCCCTTCCACGAGGTCGATGGGCTCGGGGTCCGATGCCATCTCCATCCCCACCGGGCACGCGACGCCGAGCGTGACGCGACTCCCTGGCATGCGCCCCTCGATCGCCGCGTTGCCCTGGGCGTCGGTGGAGGAGGCATCGGTGCCGTCGAGCTGGATCGTAGCCCCCGGCGTGGGGTTGCCATCGGGGTCGAGCACCAGCACGCTCAAGGACGACAGGGCGTCGGGGCAACCGTCGGTGTCGTTCCACCCGTTGACCACCTCGGCCTCATCGGGGCACCGATCGTCGCCGCAGCCGAACCCGTCCAGGTCCGGGTCGCAGTTCCCCGGCGGAACCGCGACCCAGGTGAGGCCGATCAGCGCCTCGAAGTGCTGCCCCGGCGTCTCGACCACCTGGTAGTGGCCGGTGAGGTAGTCGCGAAGCTCGGGTCGCAGGCGCAGCCGCTCGCTGAGGCGGATCTCCGCCCCCAAGCCGGCGTGGAACGCGCCGTCGTTGTCGCGCCCGAGCGCATCGTCGGCCGACGACACCGCGAGGTAGCCGCTCCCCGCCAACAGGAAGGGGCGCAGCCGCTCGTTCACGGGAAAGAGGCCGATCAAGCTGGCACGCCATCCGGCGAGCAAGGCGCCGCCTGCCCCGGACACCCCCGCCGCCCCGAGATCGCCCTCGGCCTCGAGGCCGAGGAATTCGACGGGAAGGAACCGCGCGCGAAGGCCGAGCACTGGGGCGGGCGAGAGCGTGCGGTGCTCGATCAACATCGGGTCATAGAGCTCGTGGTTCGACGAGGGCAGGAGCAACGCACCGTAGGCGCCGAGGTCGACCTCGGGACCGGCCCACGCCATCGCAGCCATCGCAGACGCGATCAACGGCGCCGCCGGATCAGCATCATCGGGGCCAGGAGTCCGGCCCACGCCAGGGCGGGCGCGCCCGAGCCGTCGCATTTGCAGCCCCCGCCCTGATCGTCGAGGAACACCGTCTCGGCCGCGACGCAATCCTCGTCGACCGCGCCGTCACAGTTGTTGTCGATCTCGTCCCCACACGACTCGATCGTCCAACCGCTGTTCGCGCTCGTCAGATCGTCGCAGTCGCCCTCGCAGGCGGACTGTCCGTCGCCGTCGCCGTCGACCTCGTCGCCGGGCACCAGGCCGTCGCAGTCGTTGTCCGCCCCATCGCACACCTCTTCCGCGCCGGGCGCGGTGGCGTCGTTGGCGTCGTCGCAGTCGCCGTCGCACACCCGGACCCCGTCGCCGTCGTCGTCCTGCTCGCCCACCGGCAGGTCGCCGTCGCAGTCGTCGTCCCGTCCATCGCAGATTTCCAGCGCATCGGGGTGGATGTCCGCGTTGGTGTCGTCGCAGTCGATCTCAGCACAGTAGCCGTCTTGGTCGGCGTCGCCGGTGGTGTCGTCGCAGTCGTCGACGTCGTCGCAGATCCCGTCGGCGTCGGCATCGCCCGCGGCGCAGTCGTCCAGCGCGTCGCAGACGCCGTCGCCGTCGGAGTCGTCCGGGTTGTCGACCGGGCAGGGATCACAGGCGTCCGGGACCGTGTCCCCGTCGAAGTCGTCGCCGTCGGGACCGCCGGGGCACTGGTCGCACACGTCGGGCACCCCGTCGTTGTCGGCGTCTGCCGCATCGTTACCCGCGCAAAGGTCGCCGTCGTCGCACACCCCGTCGCCGTCGGTGTCGCCGGACGCGTTGTCGCCGAGGCAGGCATCGGCGTCGTCGCAGATCCCGTCGCCGTCGGTGTCGCCGCTGGCGTCGTCGCCCAGGCAGGTGTCGAGCGAGGCGCACACGCCGTCTCCGTCGGCGTCGTCCGGCGCGTCCTGCGGGCAGGGGTCGCAGTCGTCGGGGGTGCCGTCGGCATCGAGGTCGCACCCATCGTCGCCGGTGAGGCACTGGTCGAGGTTGGTGCAGATCCCGTCGCCGTCGCCGTCGCCGGTCGGGTCGCTGCCGAAGCAGAGATCGAGGTCGTCGCAGCTCCCGTCGCCGTCGGTGTCGTTCGGGGCGTCGACGGGACACGCGTCGCACGCGTCGGCGACCCCGTCGCCGTCGAAGTCGTTCTGGGTCGGGTCGAAATCGAGGGGGCAATCGTCGCAAGCGTTGGGCACGCCGTCGCCGTCGGTGTCGAGACGGTCGTCGCTGCCCGGGCAGACGTCGTCGTCGTCGCACACGCTGTCGCCGTCGGTGTCGTCCGGGTTGTCGACCAGGCACGGGTCGCAGACGTCGCCGACCTCGTCGCCGTCGAAGTCCGCCTGGTTGTCGTTGGCGTCGACGATGCAGTTGTCGCAGCGATCGATCCAAGTGTCGAAATCAGCGTTGGGTTGGGGAAGGACGCCGTTGGTGGAGAGGTTGTCGAGCACGAGGTTGTCGGCGTCGAGGTGAACGGTGACGGCGAGGATGGGCTCGGTCGACACCACGCCCCAGAAGTGCGTCGTGTCGATGTCCGGCTCGGGAAGAGTGAAGAGGGTGTCGCCCGACGCGGTGGTCACGGTCCAGGTAAAGGTGCCGAAACGGGGCGGGGCGGGGTCGCCGAAATTGGTGAAGCCGTTGTAGTCGAAGCCGATCGCGGTGCTGTCGGTGGGCGCGTAGAAGGAGAACGGAAAGCCGGGGTATCCGTAGATCGAGAGGTTGTAATAGCTGCGCGGCGGGTTGATCAGATCGTCGGTGCCGAAGGCGACGCCGCTGCGGACGAAGCAGTCGAGGCGGATGTCGCCGCTGGGGCTCGTGATCGGCGACCCGTCGTCGTGGGTCGAGAAGTCGATGGTCGTGAAGCTGACTGCGGCAGTGTTCCACACCGTGCGAACGTCGAATTCGACGAAGGAGGCGCTTGCCGGCGTCGAGAGGAGGGCGACAAGGATCGAGGGGACGGGCATGAGGCTCCTTCGGGGAGGGGGAGCCTACCGAAACGCTCTGGCGTTGTCGACCCGCCTGGGAGGTGCCCTGATCAGGGCTCGGCGCGGAGCCCGGTGGCGGTGACCCGCACCTTCTGGTGCCAATCGGCCGGCACGCTGCCGACCCCCTCGGTCCACAGCCAGGTGCGCATGTCCCCGGGCTGCATCGGGGCCTTCTGCGCCTCGGTGGCGGGGAGGGTCCAGGTGGGGCTCACGAGCGGGTAGTCTTTCGTGTCGAGCATTCGCCCGTCGTCGGCCAGGTAGTCGACGGTGAGCGAGACGAACGGGAGCACCTTGGTTCCGCCGTTCGTGACCTCGACCGTCACCCCCCACCCGTTGAGCTCGCCCTTGGGGTCTTCGGCCATGTTGACCTGGGTCACGACCGCCTCGCCGAGGTTGAGCGCGCCATACTCCAGCACCGCGACGCGACCCTGCGCCTTGGTGCGCAAGCGCGGATCGATCTTGCTGAATTCGTCGAGGAAGGCCTTGTAGTCGTCTACGGTGTTTGCCTTCACCGCCGCTGCGTAGCTCGCGAAGGCGAGCTCCTTCAACGCCCGGTCCCGGTTGGGGCTCTTGGGAAAGCGGGCGTGGTAGGCCCGCCAGATCTCGACGGTGCCGGCGGTCTGGGCGCCGGTGAAGTACAGCTCCTCGAGGCGCTTCTCGATCGGGAAGGTGTGGCTTCCTCCCGGGTTGTCCGTCAGGTACTGCTCATACGCCTCTACCGTGTCGATTTCCTGGACCTCGGCGAAGGACATTCCGAGGTCGCAGCCCACCAAGAACACCAGTACGCTCAGCATGTCCAACCTCCCGCCGCGAGGGCATTATCTCGCGATTGTCGCCGGTGTGAGATACGCGGGCGCGATGTCGGCACCGCCCCCTCTCCCCGGCTGGCGCTCGTGAACCGCTGGTCGGCCGCGGCGCTGGTCGTCACGAGCATGGTCGGCACCGGGGTCTTCACCACGACCGGGTTCCTGCTCCGGGATCTCGGTGCGCCCTGGCTGGTGCTCGCGCTGTGGGTCGCCGGCGGCGTGCTCGCTGCCTGCGGGGCGGTGTCGTATGCCGAGCTGTCCTCGCTCGTTCCACGGAACGGCGGCGAGTACGCCCTGCTCCGGCGGGTGGCTCACCCTGCCCTCGGGTTCGTCGCGGGCATCGTCGGGGTGTTCGCGGGCTTTGCCGGCCCGATCGCCGCCTCGTCGCTCGCGTTTGGCACCTACCTCGCTGCGGCGGTGCCCGGCGTTCCGGTGCTGCCGGCTGCGCTCGTGCTGCTGTTCGGGGCGGCCCTCCTCCAAGGTTGGAACCCGCGGATCGGCCGCGGCCTGCACCTGTGGGTGACTGCGCTCGAGCTCGGGCTCGTGGCGGCGTTCGTGTCGCTCGGGATCGCGCATTCGGCGGAACCCCTGGTCGGTCCGCTTGTCACCGGGTCCACCGGGTCGGTTGCGCTGGGGCTGGTGTTCGTCTCCTACGCGTACAGCGGCTGGAACACCACCGCGTACATCGCCGGCGAGCTCCGCGACCCGGCGCGCGACGGGCCGTGGTCGCTGCTGGTGGGGACCGCGGTCGTCACCGTGCTGTACGTGCTGTTGAACCTGGCGATCCTGACCGCGGTGCCGCCCGAGCGGCTGGCCGGGGTCGTGGAGGTCGGGGAGGTGGCGGCGCGGGCATGGCTCGGGCCGGTCGGCGGGCGGGTGATCTCCGGGTTGATCGCCTGGTGTCTCGGCGCGATGGTCGTGGCGATGTTCGAGGCCGGCCCGCGGCTCACCGCGGCGATCGCCGACGATGTGCCCGGAATTCGCCTGCTCGCCACGCGGTCGGTGCACGGCGCCCCGGTGGTCGCGGTGGCCGGGCTCGCCGTGGCCGCGGCCGGGATGGCGACATTCGCCACCTTCGAGCGCCTCTTGGCCTGGATGGGGATCCTGCTCGCCGGGAGCACGGTCGCGGTGGTGGCCGGGGTGATGTGGCGCCGCTGGCGAGAACCAACGGTGCACGCTCCGTTTCGGGTCCCGCTGTACCCCTTGCCGCCGGTCGTGTTCGTCGGGGCCACCGGGTGGATGATCGCACAGGCGCTGGTGTCCGATCCGCCGCTCGCGCTCGGCGTGGGGACGCTCCTCGCGGTCGGCCTGGCGGGCTGGTTCCTGGTGGGCCGAGCGGAGGCGACGCGCTGACCCCCTGGGAACTTCCGCCCTTTGTCGGAGGCGGCGCGATACCCCCCGGTCAGGGGGCAAGGATGCAGTCCAGTTCAGCGGAGCGTGCGGGTTCTGGGCGGTGGGGGCGGGGATTTGGCGCCCTTGCGGTGCTGCTGGGTGCCTCGGCGCTCGCCGACTTTGGATCCGCGGCGGTGACGTGGCCGCTGGCGGGTTCCGATTCGACGATGACCCTGACGTTCCTCGCGTCCGGAGCCTGGTGCCTCGCCGCTGCCGGCCTCGCCGGTGCCGCGTCGCTCGTCCTGCGCAGCGGGTTGACCCGTCCTGCCCCGCGACGAGGTTTTGCCTGGGGCTTCGCGTCGATCGGCACCTCGACGCTCTCAGCGGCGCCGCTCGTGCTGGCGGCACTGCTCATCGGCGGGGGAGCTCTGCTTCGGGAGGATGCCGCTGGCCGACATCTTGGGCTTCACGATCCCCGAAACGGGGGATGGATTTGGATCGGGATGGCCCTCGGGGTCTCGTTTGGCCAAGTGTACTTGAGCTTCGCTGGCACCTTTTCGGGCCTTGCGTCGATCGCGCACGGGATCGCGACCCGCTCGCCGCTCGGCGTTCTGCTCGGGCTTCTTGGCGCCGGACTGGGAGCGGTTTTGCTCGTGCCCCAGACCTGGGCGTTGTGTGTCAACGTCATGTTGTCGAACGTCTCCTTCGGCTGGCATTGATCCCCACCCGGAGTAGAGTCGCGGCGCAGGAGCGCGGATGTCCGAAGCCACTCCGGAGCGCGGCGCGCTGATCGGGGGTGGCGGCGTGATCGCCGCTGCCGCCGCCGGCTACGCGCTGCTGGGCGGGACGCGGTACACCGCCGACTTCACCCAGTTGTGGGCGGCCACCCGTGCGCTCCTTTCGGGGATCTCGCCCTACGACGAAGCGGCGGTGCTCGCCCTTGTTCCGGCCGACGTGGTCTGGCCGGTCCTCCCCTGGGCCTACCCGCCCTGGACCACCCTGATCCTCGCCCCGTTCGGGGCGCTCCCCCTCGACGTCGCGGGACGCCTGTGGTCGATCCTGTCGGCCGGTGCGGTGGCGATCGCCGCGCTCTGGGTGGCGAACGCGAAGACCCCTCCGGGGCGGATGGGGGTCGCGGCCGCCGCCACCCTGGCCTTTCCGACGCTCGGGCTCGTGGCCGTGGGGCAGCTCGTGGCGCCGGTCGCGGTGGGGGCGGCGCTGTTGATCCGCTCCTCGCACGCGGCGACCACCGCGATCGGCCTCGTGCTGCTCGCGACCAAGCCGCACTTGGGGTTGCCGGTCGCGCTCGCCCACTTCGGGTGGATGGCGCTCGCCCGCAATCGATCGGCGGCGCGCGGGTGGGTGCTCGGCGCCGCGATGGGGCTCGGGCTGTTGGGCGTGTGTTTCGCGCTCGATCCCCACTGGCCTGGCGCGTGGCGCGCAGCGATCGAGCGGTTGCGCGGGGAGGACACCTTCCGGCTCTGCGACACTTGCGCGAGTGCCACCGCCGCCGCCCAGGGTCCTTCCGGGCGGATGGGGGTGGCGCTGTTGATCGGAGCGGCCGGCTGGGCGATCGCGCGGCGTCGCGACCTGTGGGGGGATCGCGCTGCCGTGGTGAGCGCCGGGCTCCTCTGCGGACTGGTGTTTCTCCCGTACGTCCGCAATTACGATCACGCGCTCGCCGTGCTGCCGCTGGTGGCGGTCTGGTCGCGAGCCGATCGCAACCGACGGCAGATCCTGGTGGTTGCCTGGCTACTGCCTTGGTTGTCCCTGGGTTTGAGTCGTGAGGCCGGTACGATCCCCTACTGGCTGTCGGCGATCGCCGTGGCCGGGGTGTGGGCGGTCAGCGGCGCGGGCGCGGGCGCGGGAACCCAGGACCGACCGGCTTCTTGAGGGGATTCCCGGTCGAGGCGGGCGAAGGCTCCGGCTCCAGCTGTGGGGTGGCGGGCGGGGTCGTCGACCGGGGGGATCGCCGGGATGCCGCGAGGCCGGCGAGAAGCGCCAGCGCGAGCTGGCCCCGGAACCACCGGCTGGCCGCGATCAAGTCGGCGGTCAGTGCGCCCGCCGACGTCGCGGAGACGACTACCGCGTTGCTGGCTCGCTTCCAAAGCCTGGCCTCGTCGGCGAGCCGGCCGTCGACCCGCTCGTGGAGCGCGACCAGGTCCCACGGGCCGGTGCACGAGGCGGTCCACGCGGCGACCGCTCGGTTCTCGTCCCAGTCGGAGTCCACGATCGCATATCGCACCTGCTTCTTCGGACTGTTGCGGCTTCGCTCGGTCCAACTCACCTGGATCCCGTCGCGACACCCTCCGCTGCTGAGCCGGACCAACGGCGCGCCGGTCGTGCCGAGGTCGGCCGCCGCCAGTATCGGGATCTCGCCGCCCTCGAGGAACGCGAGTCGCTCGCTGGCGCTCGCCCATTGAAACCCGATCGGGGCGCTCCCGAGCCACAGGCCGAGGAGACCGGTTCCGAGGGCCACGGACGGAGCCAGCGCCATCTGCTCGGCGGGGTTGCCCCACGCCGCGCGGATCGCGGCGACCAGCGCGGGCGCCCCGGTGACGGCGCCCAGCAGGATCACCGAGACGAAGCCCGCGAGGCCCACCGGTGTCGGGACCAGCGGTGCCGCCAAGACCCAGGCCGAGGCCCAAGCCGTTCCGGCGACCGCGTAGCGGATCCCGAGCGCCGGTCCCGCGCGGAGTCGGCCAGCCCACCACCAGAGGGGGGCGGCCAGGGCGACGGCCAGGGCGGCGAGGGCGAGGTCGATCTGGGCGTCGAGCTGAGACGGGATTCCGATCATGGCGGGAGGATACGCGAGGTACAGGCGCCGGGCCCACGCGAGGTTATCCAGTCGCGATGGAACGGTTCCGATCGGCGCTGGGGGTCGGCGCGCTGTGCGTGCTCGGTCTCTGGCCCCATGCCTACGTGCTCCCGCTGTGGCCGGAGTCCCGGGATGCGGTGCTGTGGGTCGGGCGCGGCGCGCCAACGAACTCCGGCTGGTTGAACTGGGTTTTCCTGAGCGATCACTTCATCGGCTGGCGACCGGTCACCGCGTTGTCCTACAGCCTCGACGCGCTCGTCGCGGGGTTTGCCGCCTGGCCGTACCGGGTCACCGATCTCGGCCTGCACGCGCTGTGCGGCGTGCTCGTGTACCTCGTGTTTCGTAGCTGGCAACCGACCCTGCCGCGGTGGGGTGGCGCTGTTGCGACCGCGGTGCTTCTGGCCCATCCGGTCTCCGGGCTCGTGGTTCCCCACCTCGCGCGGCGGGCCTACCCGCTCTCGGTGGCCTTCGGCCTCACCGCGATGCTGCTGGCCCTGCACCGACCTGGGCGCAGCGCGCTCCTCCTCGGAGCGCTCCTGTTCGCGGCAGGGGCCAACGAAACGGCGTTCCTCTACTTTCCCGTCGTCGCGTGGCTGTTGCACAGTCGCCTTGAGCGCGAGGTGTGGCGCACCCGGGTCGGGTGGATGGCGGTCGCCGTGCTGGTTCTGGTGTCGCTCCGGTTCGCGGTGCTGGGCGGCCTGGGAGGGTATCGGGTGGCAGCAGGGAGTCGCGTCGGGCCCATCGCCGGCTCGCTCCTCGAGGGGCTCCTCGGTGGGGCGGTGCTTCGGTCAGACGTCCCTGGCTTCCCGGTCTGGCTCACCGCGGTCCTTGCCGCCGTGGGGTGCGCTGGGCTTCTTGTTCTCCGGAAATCCGCCGCTGAGCCCACGGTGGTGTGCACGGCGTGGATTGCGCTTGCAGTAGCGCTGATCAGCTCCCAGGGCGTGTATTTTCCTCGTCAGGTCTATGCGGTGCTGCCGCCGTTCGCGCTGCTGGTCGGGATCGCCATGGCCCAGCGGCGGGTCACGTTCGTCCTCTGCGCGGCGGCCGTGCTTGTTGGGGTCGTCTGGCAGAGTCCGGTCTTGCGAGGTCCCGATCCGCTCCAGCAGGCCGGGTGGCGGGCCCACGATGCGCTGATGCGCGACCTCGTCGCTGATCTCGGTGGGTTGCCGCGGTCCGCGTTGGTACACGCGGTGATCCCAGCTTATCGGCGGTTCGAGCCCGATGCCCTCCGGGCACGGGGGCCGGAGGAGGAACGGTTCCAGGGTCGCCAGGCAGCGATGTGGGCCACCATGGTTACTGGCGTCCGTTTCGGCGGGATCGCCCTCATCTCAGCGGAACCGGGCGAGGCATTGCTCGCCTCGCTCGAGGGGCACGCGGCCCGGATCGGCGGTGGACACGCGGTAGTCGTCACCGAGGCGATGCGTGAGGACGGCGACCTTGTCCGGCCGGCCTCGATCGAGCCCGGATCATGGCTCTACGCCCACGATGGCAAGGTCGGGCACCTCGTTCGGCTGACGCCGTGATCGCGCTCCTGCTCATCGGCTGCGGCGGCGAAGCTGTGCGCGTCTCCCTGGCCGACCCCCGCTACGCGGCGCCACCTGCGTTACCCGAGGCGATGGCGATCTACGCCCCGGTTGTCGACACGGATGACGGTACAGCCACGCCGGCCGGCTTCCTGCCCGACGGACGAGGCGGGATGAACATTGCGCGCGGAGACGATGCCATCCTCATCCGATTCGGGCGGGTCGACCCGGGGGTGTTTGCGCGGCTCGTCTTGCCGGTCGCGATCGCCCATCAGCCGCGGATCGTGGCGATTCGAGCCGAGATCGACGGCCGGCCCTCGGTGGCGGAAGTGCGGTGGACGTTTCCGGTGCCCTTGCCGGATCCATGGGCGGGTCCGGCGCGGAAAGAGCCTCCGCTGTCGGAGCAGTGCGCGCCGTTCCTCCGGTCAAGCCCCGACCTCACCCCGCTCCTCGCCGAAGCGGCGGGCCGCCCGCTGGCGATCCGCCTCGAGGCGATCGAGGGCGAGATCGCGGTGTGGGACAGCGCGCAGATCGCCCATCCGGAGTGCCCCGGCCGCCTCACCCCGACGCTGGAGGTGGCGGAGTCCCTGCGCCAGTCGCTGGCCGGGAAGGAGATGCTGGTTCGACCTACCGATCACGAAGCTTCGGTGGCGGTGTTTCCGCTCCTTGACGTGGAGGTGGCGGTGGAACTCGGGATGGTGCGCGGGTCGTTCCAATCGGCGCCCGCTGGGAAGCGCACCGAGATCCGGCTCGACAACCTCGCGGCAGATGCCTCCTATGAATGGCGGTTGTGGGTTCGGCGCGGAGACCAGGTCGAGGTGGGACCGAGCCATCCGATCCACACTCAGCGGGGGCCCGGCGCCTCGTTCCGCTTCGGCGTCACCGCGGATGGTCACCTCCTGAACATGGTGAATCGGCGGGCCTATTCGTCGATGCACCTGATGAGATCCACCTACCGGGCGATGCGGAAAGACGATCTCGACTTTCTGATCGACCTCGGCGACTCGTTCAACAGTGAGTCGTATCGAAGCTTCGACGCGCCGGACGACGAGGAAGCACTCCGTCGGCATCTGGCGGTTCGGCCGTATTTCGAGCTCGCGAATGCGCCGGTGTTCGCGGTAGTCGGCAACCACGAGGGGGAACAGGGGTGGCAGGGGGCGATCCGGGAGCGAGCGGTTCGCGCTCGAAACGAGACATTCCCCAACCCGCGACCCGATGCTTTCTACAGCGGCAACGCGCTCGAGCCCGAGGTTCGCGACTACTACGCGTTCACCTGGGGGGATCTGCTGATCGTGGTCCTCGACCCCTATCGCTACACGACGCGCAAGCCGCATGCGATGGACGGCGGTCCGGGCACGGGCGATCGGTGGGATTGGACGCTCGGCCTCCCGCAGTATCGGTGGCTGGAAGAGACCCTGGAGGGATCGGATGCGGCGTGGAAGTTGGTCTTCGCCCACCAACTCACCGGCGGGACGAACGAGTACGGTCGGGGTGGCGCGATGGCCGCTGATAGCTACGAATGGGGCGGGGCCGCGGAATTCGCCGAAAAGCGGCCCGGGTGGGGCCGACCGGTGCACCGGGTGTTGGCTGACACGGGGGTGACGGCGTTCATCCACGGACACGACCATGTGTTCGCGTTCGAGACGCCGAAGGACGGCGTGGCCTACCTGACGGCCCCGCAGCCGGGCGATGCGCTCGCCGACTTCGGACACGCCTCTCGGACCGACTTCGCCCCGGCCGCGGTGGTGATCCCGAGCAGCGGGTACCTCCGTTTCGAGGCGGAACCCGATGGCCTGACCGTCGTCTAGGTGCGCAAGTTCCTGCGCGGCGACGGGCAGGATGGGAAAACGGCCTTTTCGCATACGTTTCCCCGGCCTATTCCACGTAGCCAAGCAGAGTGAGGTGCTCGACCAGCGCCGGGTCGAGCTCCACCTCCACCGACGGTCCGCGGTAGCCGGTCCGGGCCTGAAACGCAGTCAGATCCGCAAGGAAGGCCTCGACCCGATCGGGGTGGTCTCCGGCGATGTCGGTGGTCTCGCCGGGGTCGGCGGCCACGTCATAAAGCGTAGGAGGACGGGCCGCCCCCTCCTCGAGGAGCAGCTTCCAGGGGCCCTGGTTCACCGTCCACAGGGTCGTCGCCTTCGTGGGCGAAGCCCGGTGGGCGAACAACGTGCGGGTGGGATCTACGCCGCGAAGCAGCGAGCCCGTCGCGTCGAGGCCGGCCATGTCGAGCACGGTCGGCGCGATGTCGATCAGGCTGACCGGGAATTCGACCCGGGCCGGTGAATTGCCAGGTCGGTGAATGATCATCGCCACGTCGTTCACCTCGCCGTGCAGCGTGAAGACGTGTCCGTGCTGTCCGTGCTCGCCGAACGCCTCGCCGTGGTCGGAGACCAGGGCAATGGCGGGCTCTCCCCACCAGGCGAGGCCGCTTGTGAACCGACTCAGCGCGTGGTCCATGCTCGCGATCTCGGAGTCGTACTTCGCGCGGTCTTGGGCGCCCGCATCGCCCGGCTCCAGGAACCACGGACGCCGGATCCGGTAGGGATGATGGGCATCGTTCAGGTGAACGTACAGGAAGGTGGGGCGGCCCGGGCCGGCGAGCAGGAGCCAACCCGCCAACCGGATCAGGAGGTCGCCGGCGTCGGCGTTGCGGTCGCGGTGGAGCGCGTCGAACCCCCGATCGAAGCCGAGTTCGGGGCCGATGTTGATATTGGCGGCGACGCCGTACGTTCGCCAGCCCGCCGCGTGGAGCCGCTCCGGCAGCGTTTCGACGCCCGCGGGGAGCCCCTGGAGATCGATGGCCGGATCGGTCAGCTCGACCTCCTTGCCGGCTGCTCGCTGCTGAGCGCGAAACCCACCGATCACCCCATGTTCGGTGGGGTAGAGGCCGGTGAAGATCGAGGCCGTCGCGGGCGCGGTCCACGACGATGTGGACAGCGCGTGGGTGAACACGGTGGAGCGCGCCCGGAGGTCGTCGATCCACGGGCCGTGGGCGGCGTCGGCCCGGGTGGTGTCGAGCACGATCAGGACGAGGACCTGGCGCGGCCAGAGCACCCACGCCGCTCCCACGGCGAGCACTGCGATGGTGGTTGCGAGGATCCGGCGCTTCATTCGCCGACGTAGCCCAGCGCCTCCAGGGCGGCCCGCTCCGCGGGCACGAGCTCGACCGCGATCGGATCGCGCCGCCCAGCTTTGAGCGAGGCTTCCCAGCGGATAAGCTCCGCAAGGAGGGGATGGTCGGGTGACACGCCTAGGTTGTTTCGCTCCCCAGGATCGGTCGCGAGATCGTATCGCTCCGCGCCATTCTTACTGCGGATCACCTTCTCGGTGCCACGGATCGCCGCGACGATCCCGTTGCGCTTGGCGGTCTGGGTGAACACGGTCTTTGAGGTCGGGGGTTCGGGTCCGAGCGGGCGGCCGGCGAGGTCGGGCGGGCCGGCGGCCCCGAGGCAGGCCAGCACGGTGGGAAAGACATCGAGGTTCGCCACCGGAACCTCGACGACGCCCGGCATCCAATGCGGACAGGATACCACCAGCGGCACGTGGACCAGCTCCTCGTACACGGTTTTGCTGTGGCCGAGCCGCCCGTGGTCGAGAAACTCCTCTCCGTGATCGGCGGTGAACACCACGAGGGTGCGGTCGTCGAGGTGGTCGAGCAGGCGACCGATCTGCGCGTCGGTCCAGGCGACCTCCGAGTCGTAGAGGCGCTCGAGCTCGGCCTTGTCCGCCGGACCGAGGGTCAGCGCGCCGAGTGCTGAGAACTTCATGTCGCTGCGGACGGGACCATCGTAAGGGGTATCAAATGCATATTCTGGATGCAGAATATATGCGAAGTGGGGGTCGAAGTAGTGGGCCCAGAGAAAGAAGGGCCGATGGCCGACCTGGTCGAGCCACGCGAGGGCGGCGTCGGTCACGCCGGTGGAAGAAACGCCGAGATGGCCGAGCACATTCTCGTCGTTGAACGTCTCGAATCCCTGGTCGAAGTTGTATTCGTCGGAGCAGAAGCTGTGGCTCACGAACGCCCCGGTCGCGAGCCCGGCAGCGCGCAGCGACTCCGCCAGCGTGGTTACCTCTTCGGGGAGGGCCGCGCGTTCGCCCAGGATCCCGAGCGTTGTCGGATACCGGGAGGTCATCAGCGAGCCGACCGAGGCGGTGGTCCACGGTGCTTGGCTGTGCGCCTGCGCGAAGCGGATCCCGCGGGCCGCCAGGGCGTCGAGGTGCGGCGAAGTGGGCCGCGGGTAGCCCCAGCCAGACAGATGGTCGGCCCGGAGCGTGTCCACCACGATCAGGACGACCGAGTAGGGGCGCTCGGGCGGGGTAATCTCGGTGAGCGGCGCGAGGGGCTCCGCGTCGCCGGCGGGACCCGGCTTGAAGTGCGCGCGGTGAGGGCGAGCCTTCCAGGCATAGAACGCCAGGGGAGCGCTGAGGATCAGCGCTCCGACCGAAACCGAGAACCAGCGGGCGCCGCGTCTCACCCGTGGAGGCCGACGAAGACGACCGCCACCAGGGTGAGGACTTCCGCCAAGAGGAGGCAACCGCCGTTCACGAGGGGAAAGGCGCCGCTCTCTCGAAAGGTCAGGATGTCGTCGGACGCTGCATAGAGGCGGGCCCGCACGCCGGTGCCCACGAGCGCCACGCCCGACCAGGTGGCGACGAAGAGACCGATCGGAAGGGCAATCAGGCCTCCGACCATTCCGGAAAAGAACACGAGAGTGCCGAGGAAGCTCGAGGACTCCACGATGCCGAGCTCGACCGCCAGGACGGCCAGGGGGATGGGGATTGCCCCGGCAGCGAGCGCGAGCCAGCCGAGCGAGATGAGGAAATCTTGGGCCTTCCGCCAGGAGCGATAGCCGCGGCGGGGTTGGGCGGGTTCGGTGCTCGGCTTCCGCATGGCGC
Source organism: Pseudomonadota bacterium (assembly GCA_947490265.1). Classification (GTDB taxonomy): domain Bacteria; phylum Myxococcota_A; class UBA796; order UBA796; genus CANLGQ01. Next base: position 27,022 of record CANLGQ010000001.1, read on the forward strand.
GAGCATACCCCCACGGGGTTAGGAGTAGAGGTGTACACGCCTCTTTCCCCACCGCGAACCCATCCGCCGCCCGCGGTCCGGGCTGGGTGGTGGCCCCAAATGCCTGGGTTCTTCGGGCGATTCCAGGCGTATGGACCGGCCACGTTCCGCGCCGACTTCATCGCCGGAATCACCGTCGCCCTGTTCACCATCCCTCAGGCGATGGCCTATGCGTTGATCGCGGGCTTTCCGCCGGCGGTTGGCATCCTGACCGCGGTGGTCGCCTCGATCGCCGGAGCGGTGTTCGGGAGCTCCGAGTTCCTGGTGAACGGCCCGACCAACGCCATCGCGGTCATGCTCGCCGCGAATGCAGCTTTGTTCGCCACGCACGGCGACCCGGTTTCGACCATCGTCCTGCTGACCGTGATGATCGGGGTCATTCAGACCGTGGCCGCCTTCCTCCGCGCGGGGGGACTGACCCGGCTCGTGTCGGAACCGGTCCTGACCGGCTTCACCGCTGGCGCGGGGGTGTACATCGTCATCAACCAGCTCCCCGCGCTGCTGGGGATCGCGCGGTCGGCGCTCCCTGAGGGCCTGTTTGGGGCCGACCTCCCCCACAATGCGCTGTTCGACCTGGTTCGCACCGGAAGCGCCCTGCCGGTCACCAACGGGGTGTCGCTGGGCGTCGGGCTCCTCACGGTGGTCCTGGTCCGCGGGATCCAGGCGCTCGAGCCTCGGCTCGGGAAGCGACTCCCAGCCCCCTTCCTGGCGATTGCGGCGGTGACGCTCGGAGCCTACGCCTTCGGGCTCGGCGAGGCCGATCAGGGGGATGCGAAAATCCGCCTGGTTCGCGACATCGAGCCGCTCACCCGCACGCTCCCGCCGATCGTGTGGCCGACCGCGACCCTTCCCCAGGTCGAGTCGCTGCTCACCACCGCGCTGGCGATTGCCACGCTGGGTGCCGTCGAGGCGATCGCGATCGGAAAGGTATTGGCGGCCCGGGCGGGCCATCCATTCGACGCCTCTCGGCAGCTCCTCGGTGAGGGGGTCTGCAACCTCGCCGCGGGTCTGGTGGGCGGTTTTGCCTCGTCGGGTTCCTTTTCCCGCACCGCGGTGAACTACGAGTCCGGCGCGGTCACGCGCCTCTCCGTCATCTACTCCGGCGTGCTGGTGCTCGCGTTGGTGCTGCTCGGCGCCCCGCTCGCGAACTACATCCCGATCGCCGCCTTGGCGGGGACCTTGGTCCACATCGGCCTCAAGCTGGTCGACGTGTCGCGGATCCGGGCGATGGTCGCGAGCACCTCGGCGGATCGCCTTGTGTTCTTCACCACGTTCGGGGCAGTGCTCGCCGTCTCGCATCTCGAGTGGGCGTTGTTCCTTGGCGTTGCGGTGGCGATCTACCAGGCACTCCGGCGTGCCGGGAGCTTCAAGCTCACGGTGCTCGAGGAGCGACCCGACGGATCGTTTCTGGAGCGACCCGGCGTTCACCCCCGTGAAGTGGGCCAGATCGCGCTCCTCAACCTCCAGGGCGAGATGTTCTTCGCCGGTGCCGAGACGCTCGAGCATCGCCTGTGCGAGATGCTGGACTTCAACACCAGCTTCCTCGTGGTACGAGTCCACGAAGCGTACAATCTCGACGCCACGATGGCAGACGCGATCGCGAACGTCGCGCGGGTCGCCCGAGCCCGCGGTGGGCGCCTGGTGCTGTGTGGCGTGCAGGCCGGCATGTACGGCACGATGGAGCGCGCGCGGGTGCTCGACGTGATCGGCCGCGACAACGTGTTCCTGCACGAAGACGCGCTCCTGGCGTCGACCCGCCGGGCCCTCGCCTGGACCCACGGGCTCGCGGAGGTGCTGCCGCCTCGGTGACCGGTCAGCGCGGGTTGGCGACCGTTCGGGCGGAAACGGGGCACCCCTGGCCCGCGGGGCGGTCAGGGACGGGTGGGAGGTGCCCCTTGGTGCTCCGACGCATCCTCGCGCTGGCGGCGCTCGGCGCCACCGGCGTCGTCCTGCCCTCGACCGTGTGTGAGCGGGGCGCTGCGGCCTGGTACCGCGGCGATCCGGCCGTCGTCGGTGCCCTCGCCGACGCGGTCGACCGCCACACGTCGGGGCCGCTCGGACCGGGCGACTACGGGACGGGGAGTCCCCGTTTCGATGGGGAGTGGTGGTTCGGCACCTACCAAATGGCGGCGCTGGGGTTCGGACAAACGGGCGATCTTCCACGCATGCAGACCGCGATCGATCGCGCGTCGTCGCTGGAGGTCTGGGGCTTCGATCAGGCCGCGTGGGGCGACCTCGCGCTGTCGGATCTCGAGGGAGATCCCCACGATCACGCCGTGCTCGGTTACCTCGGCGTTGCGCTGGGCGTAGAGCGCGAGCTCGCGCCCGAGGGCCCGCACGCCGCGCTCCACGATGCGCTCGCGGCGCACCTCGCGCGCCGGCTGGTCGCTCGCGGCGCCCACCCGCTGGAGACCTACCCGGGGGAAGCGTACCCGGTCGACAACGCGGCGGTGCTCGCCACCCTCGCGCTCCACGCGCGCGCCACGGGGCGCCCGCCCGATCCGGTGGTAGAGGCCGCGGTGAGGCGCTGGGAGACCGCCTACGTGTCGGAGGACGGGCTGGTGATCCAGGTGGTGGGCTCAGGTCGCGTGCGTGGCTCGGGTACGGCGCTGTCCGCCTATTTTCTCGGGTTCACCCACCCGGTGCTCGCTCGCCGTCTGACCGAGGGGATCCACCGACAGCTCGCCGGAACGGTGCTCGGCTTCGGGGCGGTGCGGGAGTACCGATGGGGCGAGGAGGGTGCAGGAGACATCGACTCCGGGCCCCTCGTCGCCGGTTGGTCGATCTCGGCGACCGGCTTTTCCCTGGCGTCCGCCCGTCGCGCGCAGGACGAGGCCTGGTTCGCCGACCTGTATGGAACCGCCTGCTTTGCCGGTCTACCGGGGCAGGATGGCTTCGCTACCGGCGGTCCGCTCGGCAACGCGATCCTGTTCGCCATGCTCACCGCACACTGAACAGATGAGCAGGACACGCGCGTCGCTCCGGGGTAGATCGATCGCATGGATCGCCCCCCCCCGCTCCAGGATTGGACCTTCCAGGCACCGTTGCCCGTCGCGTCGCCCGACGGGTGGCGGTTCGCGGTCGTCGGGGTGGAACGTGTGGAATTCGGGCCCTATCCCGACCGGGGCGAGGCCTGGGCCGAGCGGGAGCGGATGTTTCGCCGGTGGTGCGTGACCGCCCGGCTGCGCGGCGGCTGGGCGTGGCGCCCGACCGCGGTGATCTGGGCAGTGACCCTCCCGCGAGGCGTCGAGGTGGGCGGGATGCCGCTGCAGCACCGCCCGTGCACCCGCGCGTCAGGGTAGGGCGACGGCCTTCTCTTCCTTGGCGCTGGCCTCCGTCCCGCGAGCCGCGGCTTCGGCGACCAGTTTCTCGCCCCACGCGCCGATCTCGCTCGCTTCTTTCACCGGCTCCGGCGTGACGGCCACCGGCCAAACTCCGGCGTCACACTTGAGTTTTGGCTTGAACGCCCGCACCGCGGTCTCCGCGTCGGACTGAACCGACCAGTGCGTGCCCCCCGCCTTCGCCTCGGCCCAGTGCACCACGGTCTGGCCGTCGCAAGATTCGAAGCCAGCAACGCCATATAATAGCTCACGGTCGGAATAGATCACCGAGAGCAGCTGGGCCGCAGCGCTGTCGGAGCCGGTCGCCGAGAGGCGCTCGGCGATCTCTTTCGCTGCCTCTGGGGGCACGATCCGCCCGACCGAGAGGAGTGTTTCCTCCAAGAGTTTGCGATCGTCGGCCGAGAGATTCGTGCCGAGGACGCCCATCCCGCGGATGACATCGACGATGGTGTTCAACACGTCGCGGAATGGCCCGCGGCTTGTGGCTGCAGCCACTGCCGCCTTTTGCAGGTCGGGCAGCGCGTCCTTGCCCTTGTGGTAGCCGTAGGCGGCGAGTGCGGTCGCATAGCGATCGGAGACGATCTCGTCGGGCGGCGCGACCACGACGGTGGCCAGCCACGCATCGACCTCGGGGGTTCGACAGGCGACCACGCCGTCGCGCCACGAAGCGAAGGCCCGCGCTCGGGAATCAGCATAAGTCGCCTGGAAAAACGGAACCACCGCCGGATGCTCGGCGCAGCCGCTCCCCACCGCCCCAGCGATCTCCCCGCGGGCGCTCGCGACGCTCTCGAGCGCGCCGGCCACGGGCTTGTAGATGCCGCTGTCTACCGCGACGTTCACCAGGGCGACCAGGCTGTCGACATCGCCCGTGGCCCGCAGGAAGTCAGGGAAAACCTGCTCTGCCAATACCTTGTCGCACGCGACCAGGGCCTTGTAGGCGGGGGCCACCGCGTCGCCTTTCACGGTGCTGGCCTTGGCCGCCAGGGGTTGACAGTTCGCGGCCCAAGCCGCCGATAGCGCCAACAACGTCCACATGCCTCGCTCCTCCCGCCGGCGCCGGTAACCGGCGGAGACGGAACCCGCGACCACCGGACGCGCTTCCCGCCCTCGGTCGAGGGCGATCAGTCCTCGCGCCGCTCGCCACGGACGATGGAGCGCTTGTTGCCCTCCAGGATCCGCTTCCGGATCCGGATGTTCTTGGGCGTGATCTCCACCCACTCGTCGTCATCGATGAACTCGAGGGCGTATTCCAGGGTGATCTGCCGGGGCGGAGTGAGGATCTGCTTCTCATCGGCCGCCGTCGTGCGGATGTTGTTGAGCTGCTTCTCCCTGCAGGCGTGCACGTTCAGGTCGTTGTCCCGCGAGTGCTCGCCGACGACCATCCCTTCGTAGATCTCTTCGCCCACCCCGACGAACATCACGCCGCGAGGTTGGAGGGCGAACAGGGCGTAGGTCGTCGTCTTTCCATGTCGGTCCGCCACGAGCGTCCCGTGCTGCCTGGCCATGATGAATCCGGCGTCGTCATGCCAGCCGTCGAATTCCGAGACCTGCTCTCCGAGGCCCCGCGTTGCGGTCAGCATCTCGCCCCGCACGCCGATCAGTCCGCGGCTGGGGACGTGGTAGGTGAGGCGCGAGCGACCGGATCCGTCGGACACGAGGTCGAGGAGCTGCCCCTTTCTCGCCGCGAGCATCTGGGTAATCGTCCCGACCGACTCGTCCGGAACGTCGAACGTGCACTTCTCCCAGGGTTCGAGCAGCTTGCCGTCGATCGTCTTTTTCAGCACTTCGGGCCGGCTCACCGACAACTCGAAGCCCTCGCGTCGCATCTGCTCGATCAGGATGGCGAGCTGGAGCTCACCGCGCCCGTAGACCCGAAAGACCTCCGAGCGGTCCAGCTCCTCGAGGCGCAGCGACACGTTCGAGATCATCTCCCGCTCGAGCCGCTCCTTGAGCTGTCGCCCGGTGACGTACTTTCCTTCGCGTCCGGACAGGGGGCTCGTGTTGATCGTGAACGTCATCCCGATCGTCGGCTCGTCGACCTTCAGCCGCGGGAGCGCGAACGCGTCCGGTCCTGCCGAGACGGTGTCTCCCACCGTGATGCCCTCGACCCCGGCCACGGCGACGATGTCCCCCGGTTCGGCCTCGTCGACTTCGTAGCGCTTCAGGCCGCGCCACGAGTAGAGGTAGGGAAGTCGGGTGTTTTTCGTCTCATCGGCCCCGAACCAGACCACCGCCGCGCCTTTTTTCAGCGGCGCGCCGACGAGGCGCCCCAGGGCGAGCCGCCCGACGTAGGGGTCATAATCGAGGTTCGTAACCAGTAACTGCGGCGGCGCATCGGGCGCCGGCGTCTTCGGAGCGGGCATGTGCTGGAGGATCGCGTCGAGCAGCGGGCGGAGGTCCTTGCTGTCGTCGCCGAGTTCCACGTGGGCTCGCCCTTGCTTGGCGACCGCGTAGAGAACCGGGAACTCGAGTTGGGCGTCGTCGGCCCCGAGGTCGATGAACAGGTCGTAGACCGCCGACAGCACCTCGGGTGGGCGTGCGTCGGGCCGATCGATCTTGTTCAGCAGCACGAGCACCTTCAGGCCGGCCGCCATCGCCTTGCGCAGCACGAAGCGGGTGCCCGGGAGGGGCCCTTCCGACGCGTCGACCAGCAGCACGACGCCGTCGACCATGGAGAGCACTCGCTCGACTTCGCCTGAAAAGTCGGAGTGGCCTGGCGTATCGACGATGTTGATCTTGAAGCCGCCGTACTCGACGGCGGTGTTCTTCGAGGTGATCGTGATCCCGCGCTCGCGCTCGAGATCCATCGAGTCCATGACCCGATCTTGGACCTGCTCGTGCTCGTTGAACACCCGGCATTGTCGCAGGAGGCCATCTACCAGCGTGGTTTTGCCGTGATCGACGTGGGCGATGATCGCGATGTTCCGGAACTGCATGGACGCCTTCGAACCCGCGGGGTGCGGGGCAGCCCCATCACCGACTGCGGGCCGCTCGACAACCCGAACCGCGCTCGACGCGCTCGGCATTCGCTAGAGAATGCCGTATTCCGGCCCGTTTCCGCCTTCGGGCGGCACCCACGTGATCACCTGGTAGGGATCGCGGATGTCGCACGTCTTGCAGTGTACACAGTTCGAGAAGTCGACCTGCATCTCGGCCCGGCCGGTCTTCTCGTTCGGGATCATGTTGTACACCTGCGCGGGGCAGAACCGGGTGCACGGGTTGCCGTATTGCTCTCGGCAGATCGTCGCGCAAATGTCGGTGTCGACGATCTTCAGGTGGGCGGGCTGATGCTCGTCGTGCTTCGTGCCGGAGTGGTACACGTCGGTCAGCTTGTCGAGCAGGTAGGTGCCGTCGTAGGTCGGCGCCTCGTTCGGGCGGCGGCCCTTGGCGTCGAAGGACGCCAGGGGTTCCATGCGCCGGTGATCGGGCGCCATCGGCGCGGTGGCCGAGCCCGGCCCGACCAGCCATTGGAGGCCGGTTTTCACCATGCCGGCAGCGAACCCCTGGTGGAAGTTCGCGTGCATGTTTTTAGAGGGCTCCATCTCAGTGCGCACCCAGGAGGCTTTCAGGGCCTCGGGGTAGGCGCGCAGCGTGGTGGCGGAGAAGTCATCGGCCTTCAGTGCCGCGAACGCCGCCGCTGCAGCGAGCATTCCCGACTTCATCGACAGGTGGATCCCCTTGATCCGCATCGGATTGAGGAACGAGGCGGAGTCGCCGACCAGCATCGCCCCGTCGGTCGCTAGCTCGGGGATCGACGACCAGCCGCCGATCGTGACGGCCTTTGCCCCATATTTCACGACCTTGCCCTTCCCGATGATCCCGCGGACGTACGGGTGGGCCTTGAGCTGCTGGAGCATCGCCTGGGCGTCCATCCGGGGATCGGCGCAGTCCAGCCCGACCAAAAGGCCGATGCAGACCTTGTCGTCGGCCATCGCGTACAGGAACGAGCCACCGTAGGTGTGTGCGTCGAGCGGGTAGCCGAGCGTATGGGCGACGAAACCGTCCTTCAGCGTGCCCGGCGGCAGCTCGAGCACCTCCTTCACCCCGATCGAGTAGACCATGGGCTGGCTCTCCGCATCGAGGCCGCGCCGCTGGATGATCCGCCGGGCGAGGTGGCCGCGCGGGCCCTCGCCGACGATGGTGACCTTGGCCTTGATGTCTACGCCCGGTTCGAAGTTATCGCGCGGCGCCCCGTGGCTGTCGGTGCCCTTGTCGCCGGTTCGCACCCCGACCACCCGATCCCCTTCCCACAGCACGTCGGTGCCGGCAAAGCCCGGCAGGATGGTGACTCCGCGCGCCTCGGCTTGGGCAGCCAGCCACTTGACGAACTTGCCCAGGGCGACGACGGGCTTGCCCTCGTTGTGCAGCTCGGGCGGGATCCATGGCGCCACGAGCCAATTCGTCGCCGTGAGGTACACCATCTCCTCCCGCTCGACGAAGTGCTCGAGGGGAAAGCTGGGGTCTTCCCGCCAAGCCGGGATGAGCTCGTCGAGCGCGATCGGGTCGAGTACCGCGCCGGACAGCTGGTGGGCGCCCACCTCCGAACCCTTCTCGATCACGAAGATCGTGGGGGCCTCGCCACCCGCCTCGGTCACGCGATCCATGAGGTGGATGGCGCCCGCTAGGCACGCCGGGCCCGCGCCCACGAACAGGATGTCGCACGGGAGCTCTTCGCGTTGCATCGGCCGACCTCCGACGGGCGGAGCCGCCCGGGCACGGGCCGTAACATGGGGCGGGCGGCGTCCCCAGGCCGCGTTTGCCTCCGACGCGGCCGGTGACTATTTGCCCGAGGCCGGGAGGGTGTTCGTGCTGAATCGTCGCAACGGCGTCGGCTTGCTGGTGGCAGTCCTTGGGATCGCGCTCGATCAGGTCACGAAGTGGTGGATCGTGCAAAACGTCCAGCTTCACAGCGGGGCCATCACCGTGATCCCGGGTTTTTTCGAGATCGTTCACTCGCAGAACCCCGGCGCGGCGATGGGGTTCCTTCGCGACTACCCCTATCGGCACCAGATGTTTCTCACGTTCACGGTGGTCGCGGTCGGCGTGATCCTCGATCTCTTTCGTCGGCTCCCGAAGAGCGATGTGTTCATGGCGACGACGCTGGGCCTGATCTTTTCGGGGGCGATCGGCAACGTCATCGACCGTCTGCGCCAACAGTACGTGACCGACTTCTTGCGCTTCTTTACGGACGACCCGAGTGCGAAGGCCTGGCTCAGCTCGTACCACCTCCCTAGTGAGTACCCAAGCTTCAACGTAGCGGATTCGGCCTTGGTCGTCGGCGTCGGGATGTTTCTCCTCCACTATATGTTCCTCGAGGAGAAGGAACCGGAGGCCCCGAAGGCAGTGGCGCCGCCGGTCGAGCCGGTTCCGAAGGAGAGCTGACCGGTGTGGCCGATTCTCTTCGAGATCGGCGGGCACGCGGTCCACGCCTGGGGCGCGTTCGGTGCGCTCGGGTTTCTGGTGGTGGCGGGCGTCGGACTGTGGCGGAGCGAGCGGGCGGGGATCCGCGTCGATCACGCGACCGATGCGCTGCTCGCGGCAGCCTTTTCCGGGGTGATCGGGGCTCGCGGGCTCTACGTGCTCCATCACCTCGGCGATTTTGAAAGCAAGCTCGAGTGGTTCGACGTTCGGGCCGGCGGTGCCTCCTTTTTCGGCGCCCTGCTGGTCGCGGTCCCCGTGGCGACTGCGGTGGGCGTCTTGCGCGGCCTTCCCCTGTTGCGCGGGTGGGATGCCTTCGCCCCCGCCATGGGCCTCGGGTTTGCGATGGCCAGGATCGGGTGCTTCGCGGCGGGTTGCTGCTTCGGCTCCCCGACTCGGTTGCCGTGGGGTGTCGTGTTTCCCGGCCATCTGGGCCCGGTCCACCCCGCGCAGCTCTATGAGGCCGGGTTCCAGGTCGCGCTCTCCGCGGTGTTGTTGGCGCGCGGGCGCCACCTTCGAGAGGGCGAGTCGTTCGCGGTGTGGCTCGGAGCCACCGGAGCCGGACGATTCCTGATCGAGTTCGTCCGTGGCGATCCCGGGCGCGCGGGGATGTTCGGCCTCACCGAGCCGCAGGGCTTCGCCCTGGTCGCGCTCGGGCTCGCGACGGTGCTGGCTGTGCGGATCCGAAGGGCCTAACGCTCGAACCATTCGGGCTCGGTCCATCCCGCGCCCGCTCGCCAGGCGCGCACGCTGAGCCCTCCCGGGGTCTCGGCGACCTGGATCGTCCCGACGACATCGGTGCGGCGCACGGCGATGCCGGCTGCCGCGAGCCGCTGGAGGACGTCGGCGTGCGGATGCCCGAACACGTTGTGGGCTCCGACCGAGACGATCGCCAGCCGAGGGCGGATCTGGTTGAGCCACGCGGCGCTCGTGGCGGTGCGCGACCCGTGGTGGCCGACTTTCAGGACCGGCGCGGGCGCTGCGGTGGACAGGGCGGCTTCGGCGGCGAGGCCAGCGTCGCCCGCCATCAGCACCGGACCCCATCGGAGGACGATCGATCGATCGTTACGGTCCTTGGCTGGGAAGCCAGGTGGCGGGTGCAACACCCCGACATCCGTCGGCCACACGACCGGTACGCCGCGGGTGGCCGCCGCGGCGAGGAGCGGCGCCATTCCTTCGGCGTCGCGGACCTCGAGGCGGTCGACCTGGAGTTGCTGGATCACCGGGATCAACCCCCCGATGTGGTCGAGGTGGCCGTGGGTGGCGACCACCGCGTCGAGGTGCCGGATCCCGCTGCGGCGGAGCCAGCGAACCACCCCCTCTCCCGGCGGGCCCCCATCCACCAGGATCGCCGTTCCGTCGGCGCCCTGGAGGAGCGCGGCGTCGCCCTGCCCGACCGAGAGGAAGGTGGCGGTGTCCACCGAGGGCCATCGGGCGGGCCAGAGCGCGAGGACCGCGGCGGGGAGCCACCATCGAATGCGGGGGCGGAACAGCAGCGGGACCACCAGCGCGAGCGCGCCGAGCGGCCCGACGGCGGGGTGCCAGGGCTCCACCGCGAGCGGACGCAGCAGGAACAAGAGGAGCTCGCTGCCGACCGTCCCCGCGCGACCTGCCCACGCGGCCAGGTGGGGGGGCCCGAACGTTGCCAGGGCGGAGCAAGGAACAAGCCAAACCGACGAGAGCGGGAGCGCCAGCAGGTTCGCCGGCAGGGTCAGCGGAGCCCACTCCTGGAACCACCAGGCCGCGGCGGGGAGCGTGCCCACCGCGCAACCGGTCGTTCCCGCTGCGGATTCGGCCAGGAGTCGGGCCGGTCGGGGAAGATCGGGGGGGAGCCACCGAAGCAGCCACGGCGTGACCCTCAGCAGGCCCAGCAGCGCCGAGAACGAGAGCTGCCAGCTGGCCTGTGCCACCGCGCCCGGATTCACCAGCAGAGTGCCGATCGCGGCGAGGCCCAGCAGGGCGAGCGGATCTCCGAGTCGTCCCCCGGCACGCCCGATGGCGCCCAGCCCGAGCGCGAGGGCCGCGCGTTGGGCCGGGAGGGGGGCGCCGGCCAGCCAGGCATAGGCGGCGCCCACTGCCGCCGAAAGCAGGATCCCGGGCGCGGTCGACAGGCCGCGGCCGGTGAAAAGGCCGATCCACCGCGTCAGGGTGAGGAGGCCGAGCGCGCACAGCGCGGCGACCGCTCCGACGTGGAACCCTGACACCGACAGGAGATGGCTGGTGCCGGTCCGGCGAAAGACGAGGCGATCGGCTTCGGACAGGCCGGCGAGGTCGCCCAGGGCCAGCGCGCGAAGGACGCCGGTCGGGTCGTTTGCAGTGTCGGGGCGCGGGGGCCGGGTGCCCCATTCGCTGGCATCGATCCGGACCCAGGTCCGCACGCCGGTGCGTCGCGCCGCCCGGATCGGGTCAGGTGCCCCTGGCAGCGCGTCGGCGCGGTTGTCGTGCGCCTCGCCGCGGAGCCGGACGGCGGTGCCCGGTGGGGCGGACGGCTCGGGGAAGGTCGCCCGGATGCGGCCCGTCGCGTCTTCCCAGGGGCGACCGGGCCGGGTCCAGCGCGAGAGGGCGATCTCCGCGTCGCGCCCGCTCGCGCCCACCACCACCCCCTCCGCGATCACGGGGCCGCGCAGCGCGGGGCCGGGCGGAAGGGCGCGGCACAGGCTGATACCCAGGCAAGTGCCCGCAATTGCCAGCCCGAACCGGGCGAGGAGCTGAGGGCGAGCGAGTGCGAGGACGGACGCACCGAGGCCGAACGCCGACCAGATCGCGGGGACGCCGCTCGCTTCGGGCGCGACCCCGACCCCGGCGACGAACGCTGCGCTGAACCAAGCGACCGGATGCATGGCGCCCCCTCGCCGGGCGCCAAGCAAAGTTCAGGCCAGCAGAAAACCCGGGTTCCCCGGTTCGGCGACGGTCGTCGGTCGACGGCCCCTTGGCGCTACTTGGGCGCCGGGGCCGGCGCGTTGTTCCGGAGCTCTTTCTCCTTCATCCGCTTCTTTGCGCGATCGCTGAGGTCCTGCTCGAGGATCTCGAATTCGACCCGGCGGTTCTTCGCCTGTCCATCCGCCGTGGCGTTGTCGCCGACCGGATCCGACTCGCCAAAGCCTTTCGCCACGATCCGGTTCGCGTCGATCCCGTGGTCCGTCAGGTACTTCGCGACCGACGCGGCGCGGTCCTGCGAGAGCTTCAGGTTCTTCGCATCGTCGCCGGCGTTGTCGGTGTGACCTTCGACCTGCACCTTCTTGATGCCCGGGTACTTCTGGAGTGCGCGCACGATGTCGTCGAGCAGGGCGCTCGAGACCGGCTTGATGGTCGCCTTTCCGGTATCGAATTCGACGTTTTCGGTGATGTGGATCGCGCGGTCGGCCACATAGACGCGACCCGGGCAGCCGTCGCTGCGCTCGGGGTCGATGCCGTCGTTCGCCTTGGCTTCCGGACACGCATCCCGCGCGTCGGGGACCAGGTCGCCGTCCTTGTCGGGACATCCGTTGGCGTCGGCTTTGCCGGCGTCCTTCGGGCACTCGTCGTCGGCATCGGCCACGCTGTCGGCGTCGGTGTCGGGGCAGCCCTTGAACCCGACCACGCCGAACACGTCCTTGCAGGCGTCGGACGCGTCCACCACGCCGTCCTTGTCGTTGTCGTCGTCGGGGCAGCCGTCGGTGTCTTCGAACCCGTCCGCGTCTTCCCCCTTGTCTTGGCACTGGTCGGTGGCGTCGTCGACCCCGTCCTTGTCGTTATCGGCCTCGGGACAACCGTTATCGTCCTCGAATCCATCGGCGTCTTCGGCCTGGTCGATGCAGCCATCCGCTTCGTCGAGGATGCCGTCGTTGTCGCTGTCCTTCTTCGCGCCGAAGCGGAACATCACGCCGGCGGTGGTCTCCCAGCTCAGGAACGCGTCGCCGTGGTTCTCGAAGTTCTCGGTCCCGACGTTCAGCAGCCAACGGAGATCGCCGCGGAGCGCCACCGCCGAGGTCTCGGTGTCCTTGCCCAAGGGGATGAGGAATCCGGGTCCGGCGTTGCCGAGGACGTCGAGATCGGTCTTGTCGCCGGTGGGCAGCCGCAGCGCACCGCCGTCGTCGATCTTCTTGACCATCACGCCAGCACCGAGCGAAAGCAGAAGCTGAAAGCGCTGCTCGGGGAACAAGCGACCCAAGAGATTCACGCGGGGCGCGATCACCGAGTACTTGAACGCGTCTGGGCGGGCGACCTGGGTCTCACCCAGGATAATCCCTGCGTCCAGCTCGGCGGCCAGGGTGGGGCTGAACCACCAGGCGGCGTTCGGCAGCACCGTGATGCCGTTGCCGATGACCTCGAGGCTGTCCATCCACACCGCTCCACCGGAGGCGCCGACGGTCACCTCGCTGGCGTGCGCCACGCCGGTTGCGCTCGCGGCCAGTAGGAGAGAAAGAAGCAGGTTGACTCTCATCATGCGCCTCCGACGAGGTTCCCGGAACGACTGTTGCGCTGCGGCGGGATATTGGCAGGAAACACCCGGGCGCGCAATAAGCCGGTGCCGGGCCGCACCTGATAGCCCGGAGCGGGCTGGGCGCACACCCGGTGCGGGTTGGCTTCCTCGGTGGTGTCGGCAACGGTTCGCGTGTTCACAGGTCGGGGGCAGGATGGGCATCTACGAGCAGGTGAACGAGCAACTGAAGGACGCGATGCGGGCCCGGGACACGGCTCGCACCACCGCCCTGCGCAACGTGCGCGCCGGTTTCATCGAAGAGATGAAGACGGACAACTCGGCGACGTTGTCCGATGAGCGGTGCATCGGCATCTTGCGAAAGCTGGCCAAACAGCGGCAAGAAAGCATCGACGCCTTCCGCGCCGGGGGCCGCGAGGACCTGGTTTCCGCTGAGGTCGCCGAGTTGGCCGTCCTGGAGTCCTTCCTGCCCCAGCGGGCCGACGAGGCCACCACCCGCGGCTGGGTCGCCGCCGCGGTGGCGGCAACCGGCGCAACCTCGGCAAAGGACCTGGGCAAGGTGGTGGGAGCGGTGATGAAGGCGCACAAGGACGACGTCGACGGGAAGCGCGTGCAGGACATCGCTCGGGAGCTCCTCGGGTGAGGGCCGCGTGGGGCACCGGCTGGTTCGCGCTGGCCTTCGCGGCGTGCTCGGTACCGCGCGAGGAGTTTCCGGCGGCCAAGGCGAACGCGCTCTGCGATCTGCAGAAGCGTTGCGCGCGTGGCGCGTTTCACGCCCAGTGGTCGGAGATGAAGGTCTGCCGCGAGAAAACCGAGGAGGACGTGGCCGAGGCGGTCGCGGACTTCGACTGGTGCAGCTACGATGCCCTCGAGGGCGGGCGATGCGCCGCGCGGGTGCGGGCGCTGCCTTGCGACGACTTCGCCCTGGGGCGCACCGAAGAAGCGTGCGATTTGGTGTTCGACTGCGGATTTGCCCGATGAGGCGCTGGGGACTCCTCGTTGCGCTCGCCGCGTCGGGGTGCGGCTCCCTTCCCGAGGAGGCGTTCGCCCGGAGGTTCGCGACGCTCGACTGTGCGAGGCACTGGCAGTGCGATCGCGGGAGCTTCGACCAGTACTATTTTGGGCACTTCGACTGCGTTCGGGAGAAGGAGCGCACCTACGAGGAGCTGGCCGCATTCGAAGACGAGTATGGTTGCACCTACAATCCGGAGGCGGCTGCTCGGGCCTACGGCTCGCTCCACGACATGACCTGCCAGGACTGGGTGGAGGGGGGGGTGCTCGTGGGGATCACCGGTATCTGGGCCGAGTGCGGCGGATGACGGGATTGGGGCTGCTCGCCCTGGTGGCCTGCGGGGTCACTCGTGTCGACGGGGCCATCGATGGGCAGCCAGTCGAGGTGGCGAACGCGACGTATGCCGAGGTGCCTGGGCTCTTCGGGGACGACGGCGCCATCCTGATCTGGCTGTTGCCGGGCGACGACGCGTGCGGGACCCTCGGCCGGTGGTTCGGGGTCAGTGAGGCCAGCCGTGACCCGGTGGAGCTCGCCAATCAGTGGAATACCACCTTTCCCAGTGAGTTCTGGCAGGTCGATCTCGTGCTCAGGGTGGCGGATCCGCTTCAGTCCACGAGCGGGGTGTGGCTCGAGGGGACGGCGTGGGACGCGAACACCGAGGTCGCGGGGCAGGTTTACGCCGATCTTCAGCATCATTTGACCAGCCGCGACGAACGCTTTTTCTCCGGTGACGTGTCGGACCCCGACGCCTGGTTCCTGCGGTGGTACAGCCACCGGGGGCTCCTGCAGATCCACCGCCATCAACCCGGACAGAGCCTCTCTGGGGTTTTCACGACAGAGGCCGCGGATCCCGACACCGGGGCCCGACAGGGCGAGATCGTCATCCGCTTCGCAGCTGACCATTGCGCGGAGCTCGACGCTATTTTCGCTCGAGGTGGGACTTGATCGGGCTTCTGGCCGCGGTTGCGCTCGCCACCGACCTTCAGTTCGCTTACGACGCCACGTTGGAGGCCGGCGAGCGGCCGAGCTTCACGGTGACGGCGCCCGTTCCGGTGGCCGAGCTGCAGATCGTGGTCGAGGCGGGTGGTCAGACCTACAAGCACGCGTTCGAACAGGTCAGCCCGGGGCGGCCCTACACGTTCGACTGGTCTGCCGATCCATCGGTGACTACGGCCGCGATCCAGATCTTGTGTGCGTTCGCCGACGGCAACGAGGAGGAGATCAGCGCCAAGATCCAGTATTCCTACGCCGCCCCGCTGGCGGTAGACCTCGCTCACGCCAGCGCGGATCGCGCGGCGGCGCGCCTGCGGGTTCCGGTGAGCGGGCCGGTCGAGTCGGCCGAAATCATCGCCTGGGGACCGAGGAAGCTCGAGCTCGCCCGCGCCGAGGTGCGGGTCGGCGCTGGACCGGGAACGCTCGATCTGCCGTGGCCGGGGGACGTCGCGGAGACCGTGCTTCTGGAGGTGACCCTCCGGAGCGGACCGAGCTGGACGTCCTTCGAGTACTCGCCCTGGTTCCTCGATATCCCTCATCAGGACGTGCTGTTCGAGTCGGATCGGAGCGCGATCCTCCCGGCCGAGACGCCGAAGCTGGAGGACACGCTCGCTCGCCTGAGAGAGGTGCTCGACAAGTACGGATCGGTCGTTCCGGTCCAGCTCTTTGTTGCCGGGTGTACCGACACCGTGGGTGATTCGGGGCACAATCTCGCGCTGTCCCGTGATCGGGCGCGGGCCATTGCCACCTGGCTCCGAGCGCAGGGTTACGACCGACCGATCTGGTACCACGGTTTCGGGGAGTCGTTTCTCGCGGTCCCCACGGGAGACGCCACGGACAACCCGGCGAACCGCAGGGCCGTTTATCTGGTTGGGGCGAGCCCGCCGGGTGCCGACGCCGGCATGCCCGCGGTGAACTGGACGCCGTTGGAATAGTCGGGTGGGTCGTTGCGTATCGTTCCCGGGGGAGAAGATGGCGGGCCTGGTCTCCGAATCCGAGCGGTCTCTCCCCGCGACGCTCGCCTCGAACGCCCGCGCGCTCGGGGGCGTGACCACCGTCTTGTGGTCCGTTCAACTCCTGAACGCGCTGCTCGGACACGGCCTGGATCAGCTGGGGGTCGTGCCGCGCACCGGGAGCGGATTGGTGGGGATCCTGGCCGGCCCTTTCCTGCATGCCAGCTTCGCCCATCTCGCTATGAATACGGTCGCCCTGTGGTTTCTCGGCGGCCTGACCATGACCCGACGGCAGCTCGACTTCTGGGTCGTAGGGGGGATCGCCGCGATCACGGCGGGGTTGGGGACCTGGCTGTTCGGGGGTGCCGGCACCGTTCACCTCGGCGCGAGCGGGGTAATCTTCGGATATCTTGGCTTTCTCCTCGGTCGTGGGGTGTTCGAGCGCACGGCCTTCACGCTCGCGTTGGCCCTGGGCGTTCTGTGGTTCGCGGGTAGCATGCTCCTCGGCATGCTCCCGATCGGAAACCCGGGCGTGAGCTGGCAGGCGCACCTGTTTGGTTTTGCCGGCGGCGTTCTGGCGGCGCGCACGCTGGCGGTGGCCCGATCTGGGCGCGCTCGGATCGGCCTGCGGCGCTGATCCGGCGTCGAGCGGTCAAAACCTGTCCGGCGGCTGCTGGACCCCGGGGGTGCCCCGTCGTAGATCCGGGGGGTCGGCGGCGTCGACGCGGTCGGTCGTTTCCCCTGCGAGTGCGGAAAAAGGAAGGAATCATGACGGTAAACAAGGTAATTCTCGTCGGCAACCTCGGAGCGGACCCCGAGAGCCGCACGGCGCAGTCCGGGGGGATGGTCACCACCCTGCGCATCGCCACGAGCGATCGCCGGAAAGATCGCGACGGCAACTGGGCCGACTCGACCGAGTGGCACCGCGTCATCCTGTTCGGCAAGGTGGCCGAGAATGCGGCTCGGTACCTGAGGAAGGGTCGTCAGGTCTACGTGGAGGGAAAGATCCAGTCGCGCGAATACCAGGACAAGGATGGACAGAAGCGGTATATCACCGAGATCATTGGGAACGACCTCAAGTTCATCGGCGGGAACCGGGAGGGCGGCACGGGCCGAGGCGACGGTGGGGTTAACGAGGGCGGGGGGGGTGGGCCGCCGGGGCGCGATACAGGGGGCGGGGGCGGCGAGTATGGTGGCGGCAGCTACGAGGGCGGAGGGAGTGGGTCCGCACCCGACGACGACATCCCGTTTTAGCCTTCGCCGGTGCGCCCCTCGGGTCGGCGCGGGTGCGATGCGGTGAGCCGCCGGCGCAAGATCTGGTGGGCTGCGGCCATTTCGGGCCTGCTGCTTCTCGCGGCCCCGATTCTCGCGTGGCGGCTTCGGGCCCCGCTGGTCCGGTCGCTCGTGGGGGAGTCGTGCACGCCGGTCGTGGCCCCGAAGCTCGACATGGTCGAGCTGATCGCGATTCGGCGGAAGACCCGCGTTCATGCCAGGCACCGGGATCAACCCCTCGAGCTCTCGGGTCGAGAAATGTCGTGGGTGTTGACCGAGCAATACCGGATCCCGGTCGAAATCAGCGCAACCGGAGATCGGGTCGCGCTGCGGAAGCCCATCTCGCTTCAAGGCGGCGGCTGCGGCGACTTCGAAATCGTGGGGCGGGTCCAAGTCGTCGAGGGTCGCCTGCGAGTGCTCCCGGACGAGCTGAAGTTTGGCGGGTGGCCGATTCCCGTGCCCGAGCGCTGGTTCCTGGTGAGCCGCGACTGGATGGGTCCTGAGGCCCCGGAGGTGGAGCGGCTGATTGGCGGGGTGGATTCGCTCGAGGTCCGCGACGGGACGTTTCGGGTGGTGATTGGCGACGTGGGCATTCTCCCGTGAGACTCGCGGCGCTGGCGCTGGCGGGCGGTTGCACGGTCGTGGTGCACGTCGACTCCCGACCCGTCCCGGCCGAGGTCGCTCTGCTGCCCGGGCAGATGGTCCGGCTTCCTGCTGAGATCCCGCTTCGATGGGTGCCCTTTCGCCGGCCTCAGCTACTCTGCACCGCGATCGGGTATCGCTCGGTCACCGTTCCCGTCCGGCTGGGGCTCGGCTCTCTTCATCGTGCGCGGGCGGTAGAGGTGGTGCTGATCCCCGAGCACGGCCCGACCGGCACGTGGACCGAGGGCGACATCCCCTAGTCTCCATCGACCCGCGCGGCCGATTTTGCGCGCGCGGGCTTCCCAACCTGCGTGCGCCGTGGCAGATTCGACGGGTCGAATGGCGGCCCCGCCGAAGCGTCCAAGGGCCGCCGCGCCGGTTCGGCGCCGTCCCCGTCTCAGGAGTGGTCCATGTCCCGCGCTCTGTTACCGCTTGCGAATGTGGTTGCCTTCCTCGCCGTTCTCGGCTGTTCGGGCCTGATGCCGACCGAAGCGCCGCCGCCGGCTCCGCCCGGCCCGGTGCTCGGGGACGTGTTGCGCGTCGGGAAGGACGACGGGTGGAAGGGAAGCAAGGGGGGTGATTATGAGGCGAACGCCTACGTGATCAAGCTGCGGCGCGGGTACACCCCCGCCGACATCGGCTTGGGCGGCCGCGGAGGCGGTGCGGGCGCCCACGCGGCCCCCGGCGGAGACGGAGATGGAGACGGCAAGGCCGGCAAGGGTGGGAAGGGCGGAAAAGGTGGGAAAGGGGGAGGCGGCGGCGGGGGAGGCGGCCGTGGCGATCGGGGGGATGACAACGGGGGAGACCCGATCCATCGAGAGCGGCCGGGCGATGGGGAGCTCGACGACTACCTGGGGATCGGCCGGACGGTGCGCCTCCACTCGAAGCAGCCGAAGGAGCAGGTCATTGCCAAATACGAGGCGATGGAGGCGGTAGAATGGATCGAACAGGCCGTTCGAATGGGCAAGACCGGAGTGAACGACCCGTATTTCGACAAGCAGTGGCACATGTCGATGCTGGACGCGCCGAAGGCCTGGCAGAAATCGCAGGGTGAAGGCACCATCGTCGCGGTAATCGACACCGGGGTCAGCGCCGGCGAAGACGGTTTTGCGCACTTGTTGCAGGGCAAGGACTTCGTCGATGGCGATAACCGGCCAGAGGACGAGAACTGCCACGGATCGCACGTTGCCGGTACCATCGCTCAGCGGGCCAACAACAACGTCGGGGTGGTGGGGATGGCGCCCAAGGCCTCCATCCTGCCCGTGCGGGTGCTCGACGCGGAGGGGTCGGGGACCAACACCGCCGTGGCCGAGGGGATCATCTGGGCCGCGGATCACGACGCCAACGTGATCAACATGAGCCTCGGGTCGCCCGTGGCGACCGAGGTCATCGAAGACGCCGTGACCTACGCCTACGAGTCCGGCGTGACGATCGTGTGCGCAACCGGCAATGACGCGAGCCCCACCGACATCAGCTTTCCGGCGGCCTACGACCACGTCGTGGCCGTGGGGTCGGTGGATGCGCGAAAGGACATCGCGCCGTATTCCAACCAGGGGAGGGAGATCGATCTGGTCGCGCCGGGCGGGAACACCACGCTCGATTCCGACAGCGATGGTTTCCCCGATGGTGTCGTCCAGGAGACCCGGGAGGGCGGCAAGTGGGGGTATGTGTACCTTCAGGGCACCTCCATGGCGACGCCCCACGTCGCCGGGGTGGCGGCGCTGCTCTACGCCAACGGGGTGCACGACCCGGACCAGATCGCCAAGATCCTCACGAACTCCGCCGACGATCTCGGCTCCAAGGGGTGGGACAAGACGTTCGGCCACGGCCTCGTGAACCCGGTCGCCGCGCTCGACGCGCGGGTTCCGCCCGGTGGGGGCGGCGGTCGGCGCGGGAAGGGGGGCGACGGCGGCGGGGGCGGGGGTCCGCTCGAGATCACCAAGACCGGCTCGCGTCAGGGCCAGGGCGCCACCCGGGTGATCGTCGGTTGGATCACCAACGTGCCAGCCAACACGGTCATCACCGGGTCCGATGGCTTTCGCGACAGCAACGAGGCGCGGGTGAAGACGCACAAGGTGACCGTGACCGGCCGGCGCGGCGCCACGGTGACCTACACGCTCAAGTCGTCCAATGGGAAGGACAACGCCCAGGAGAAAATCGAAGTCAAGTTCTGACCGGGCCGGGTGCCGGGGTCCTGCTTGCTGCAGGACCCCCAGGATGCCCGATCAGACCCGGCGGAGTTTGAACTGCACGTCGCCGCAGTAGTGCTGGGCGAATCCACGCACGCAGGTGGACAGGTAGCGATCGTAGTCGTCGAATACCTGATCGCCCCAGGTGGCACGGATCGTAGACTCGTGAAGTTTCATCCGGCGCAACCATTCGGCCGTGGTCTTGCCGTAGTGCTCGCGACGCATGTGCATCTCGAGGATCTCCCACTTCTGGTTGCCGATCGCGAGGACCAGCTCCTCGATCCGCGGGTTCAACCCGCCCGGGAAGATGACGTCGGCGGTGAACGCGAGGTCTTCCAAATCCTTCCGGTTGCGAGGGATCCGGTTTCGCAAGATCGCCTGGAAGCCGAAGCAGGCGCCGGGCTCCACCCAGGTCGCCAGCCGGTCGAAGTAGCCTTTGTAGATCTCCACGGCGCGCCCTTCGCGGGCCTGGGCCGGCGAGCACAGGTGGTCGA
This sequence comes from Pseudomonadota bacterium, assembly GCA_947490265.1. Classification (GTDB taxonomy): domain Bacteria; phylum Myxococcota_A; class UBA796; order UBA796; genus CANLGQ01. Next base: position 47,795 of record CANLGQ010000001.1, read on the forward strand.
TCATCTCGATCGACACCAGGGCGTCGTATTTCCGAACGGGGACGTGAACCGCGTAGTCCTCGATGACGATCCGCGCGTTTTTTAGCTTGCGCCCCAACGCCCACTCGGCCTGTTCGGTCGAGAGCGTGACCCCGATCGCCTCCTTGCAACCGCGCCGCACCGCGTAGTCGAGGAAGGATCCCCAGCCACATCCGATGTCGCAGACCGTTTTTTCCGGCGTGACCTCGGCGAAGTCGTAGAGGACGCGCGCTTTGTTTTCCTGGGCCTCCTCGAGCGACATCTCGCCATCGTACACCGCGCAGGTGTAGTGCATATTCTCGTCCAGCCATAGCCGGAAGAAGTCATTGCCCACGTCGTAACTGACTTCTACCTGCCTCTGTGTCGAGGTCATCACCGTCCTCCTGGCGTCCTCGCCTCCTATCGCGCCGGGTCGCTGTCGGCGATCCGGCGTCTGGCGCCGAGGCTCGTGGTCACGTTTCGTCGCCAGGCTTGAGTGGGGGGCCGCAGGCGACATAGGCTAGCAGGACAGCCTGAGGGACCCATGCGTACGCTTGCTTTCGCCGTGTTGATCGGGGCGCCGTCCATGGCGCTCGCCTGTGATGGGAACAAGAGCCAGACAGCGGCTTCGACCGCCACTCCCGGGGCAACCACCGCGGCAGTGGATCCAGCGCATTGCGCGAAGAACGCCGGCCTCGTCGGCTCGAATTGTAGCTTTTCCACGGGGATGATGGCCCAGCGTGTGCTCGACGAGGGCGCGGTGTACACGTTCACCGGCATGCTGACCGCTTCGGCGAACCAGCTGGCCTCTCACGTCGCAGCGCCATGGACGATCGGACCCGAGGGCGGCGTGCATGTGGTGGCCAACGAGGTGGTGGAGCCGCTCCAGGCCGCGGGTCGGGTGGCGCTCGAGGGGCGGGTGCTCGAAGTCGACGGCATCCGCTATTTCGTGGTGACGAAGGCGAGCATTCTCAACTCCTAGGCGGCGTTGGGGAGGGTCCGGGCCCCCCGGGCGAAGGGCCTGTGCGGGGGCCACGTGGCCCGGCCTGGAAGGCGTGTCGGCTGGAACCGGACGATTCCGGTCGCCGGGGTAAGCTGCGCGCCGAGGACACCCCATGCCCCGCATCGGATCCCTGCTCGCGCTGCTCGCGGGCTGCGCGGAGAGTCTTCTTTCGCCTAGCCCGTCGCTGAGTGGCCTGGAGCCCGGGCTCGTGTGCGTGGAGCAACTCGACACCGAGGTGGTGGTCACCGGAGACGGTCTGACCCCGCTTCCCAGCGACCTCATCGAGCAGCCCGCCGCGTTGATCCTGCCCGAGCTGTCCCTGACCCTCGTGGCGCAGATCGACGGTGCAGACGGCGCGGGGAGCCCGGTCGCCCTGGATGTGACCTGGAGCGACGCCCAGACGATGGGTTTCCGCGTCACGCCATCGCTCTCGCTGGCGCCCGGGGTCTACGACCTGACCGCGAACAACGCGGGCGGTGGGTCGGCCAGCCTTCCAGCCAGCCTGGCGGGGGTGCCCGCGCCCACTGCCGCCACCCTCACCCCGGATCGAATGTGCCTCGCCCAGGGCGACCGGCCGATCGCGATCGAGGGCACCGGCTTCCTCGACGTGGGCGGCGCGCTCCCGGTGCTGACCGTCGGTTCGCTGTCTCTCCCCGCGGACAGCCTCGACGGCTGCACGCCTTTGGCCGGGCCGGTGACCGGGAGCCGCTGCGACGGGCTCACCGCCACGCTTCCCCAGGACGCGCTGCCGCAGGGGGAGCACGGCGTGCTGGTCACCAACCCCGAGACCGCGGCGTGTTCCACCGAGGCTGACCTCTCGATTGCGGTCTTCGATGCCCCCGTCCTCACTTCGATCGAGTCACCGCTGGTGTGTTCCGACGCCGCGAACACCCTGGTGCTCACCGGCACCGGCTTCCTCGTTGTGGACGGGGTCAACCCGACGATCACCATCGGCGACACGCTGACTCGTCCCGCGGATCGGGCCGTCGCCTGCGGGCCCGAGGAGCGCGGCGTGGCCACGTGCACCGCGCTCGAGATCGAGGTGACGGCCGGCGAGCTGCCGCTCGGCCTGTTGCCGGTGGTCGTGAGCAACCCCGACCCGGTCGGGTGCAGCAGCGAGGAGGCGGTCGCCCTCGAGGTGGTCGGCCCGCCAGTGATCGCGACGTTGACCCCGCCGTCGAGCTGCACCTTCGCTGCGGATGTCGCCCTCGTCATCGACGGAAGCGGGTTTCTCGAGGTTGGGGGTGTACTTCCGACGGTGACCCTCGATGGCACCGCGTACTCGCCGACGATCGCCTTGTGCACCCCCTTGGTCGGCAGCCTCGCCGGCTCGGTGTGCGACCAGCTCACGATCCTCGTCCCGGGGGGGACCTATCCGAACCCGGACGTCCTCGACCTCGTCGTCACGAATCCGCCGCCCGCGGACTGCGGCTCGGCGACCACCCCCTGGGAGGTCGCGCTTCCGCCCACGATCACCGACGTCGAGCCCGACGCGAGCTGCGACGACGGCGAGACGATCACGGTGTACGGGTCGAACTTCAGCGCCGGGAGCCAGGTGCTGGTCGGCGGCCTCGACACGACCGAGACGTTCGTCTCCGATACCGAGCTCCAGGCCACCCTTCCGTACGGCATCGGCGCCGGGGTGTACGACGTCACGGTGACCACCGGCTCCGGTTGCGACGCGACCTTGCCGGGTGGTCTCACGCTCGTCGGCGTTCCCTATGTGTTCTTCGTCGATCCGTCGGTGGTGTACAACGCAGTGCCGATCCGCGCGACGGTGTACGCCTCGGGGATCAACGGCGATGTCGCGGACGCGTGGTTGGAGGAGGCGTCCACCGGCCTCCTTGTTCCGCTTCCCTTCGAGTACAACCCGCTCGATCCGGGCGTCGTGCTGGTCGACATCCCGGAAGGTCTGCCAGAGGGCAGCTATCACCTGCATTTGACCGATGGATACGGTTGCGATCCGTTCCTGCTCGATGCCCTGTTCGTCGAGGCCGACCTCACGCTCGCGATTGATGCCATCGAGCCGACGTTCGGATGGACGCTCGACACCACCTCCACCCGAATCACCGCCGCGGCCGGGGGACTCCTCGACATCCCGCGGGTGTACCTGTCGCCGGTCTCCCAGGGCCCAGGGGCGTTCGCGAGCGAACTCCGTGGGGTTTCCCTGGCGGATCCGACCGCGATCGACGCGGTGGTGCCGAGCGGGCTCCCGCTCGGGTTCTACGACGTGCTCGTGATCAACCCCGATGGCCAGATCGGCGCCTTGCTCGCTGGGTTCGAGGTGGTCGCGAACCAGCCGCCGCTCGTCGACGCGATCTCGCCCGGAAGCCTGCCGAACGACGGGGTCTACCCCATCTTCATCCAAGGCGAGGGCTTCCTGGGCAGCGGGGTCGGGCCCCCAACTGTGGTCGCGGATTGCGTCGATCCGTCCAACGGGAACAGCGAGCAGGTGGTCGCGGTGGTGAGGAGCTGGACCGCGACCTCGATCGACGCGGACTTCGACGCAAACCTCGGCATCGGAAACGGGATCTGCGTGTTCACCGTCACCAACGACGACGGGACCTTCGGGACCTACTCCGCGTAGTCGGTGACGAATCCGTCGCAGAACCTCTACTCGTGGCGGGCGGCCAGCGATCTCGGGGTGCCCCGTCGGGCGCTGGCGGCGGTCGCCGGCCGGGTGACCTCGACCCAGCGCTACCTCTACGCGATCGGGGGCGACGACGGTGCCGGGACGACCTGGAGCGACATCGAGGCTGCCCAGGTGGATCCCTACGGCGTGCTGGGCGCGTGGAGTCCGCTCCCGACGCCGCTGCCCGGTCCGCGTGCGTTCGCAGGCTCGGCGCTGGTCGGTCGCTACCTCTACCTGGTGGGGGGTACCGACGGCACCTCGGCGCAGTCATCGACCTGGCGGGCCCAGATCCTCGATCCCCTCGAAGCCCCGGAGTTCACGAGCCAGCTCACGTTCTCGCTCGGGACCGGCGTGGAACTCCCGGTGGGGACCTACGTCTACCGGGTGTCCGCGCTATTCGACGCGGCAGACGACGAGAATCCGGGAGGGGAGTCCCTGGCCAGCGACCCCTTTGTGGTGCGCGTCCCGGACGTGCCTGAGCACATCGCCCTCTCCCTCACCTGGTTGCCGGTGCCTGGGGCCAGCGGCTACCGGCTCTACCGCTCGTCCACGGGGAGTGGGAACGAGGAGTGGCTGCTCGAGACCGCTTCGACGACCGCCACCGACTTTGGCTTCGCGACCGATGCGACGATCGTGCCGCTTCCCCCGGGATCGGTCGGGCAGTGGAAGCCGCTCGGGGCGATGAACCGCGCGCGCGAGGGGGCGTGCGTGGCGGTCGCTCCGGATCCGTCCGTCCCGAATCGGCACTGGCTGATGGCGGCTGGCGGGCGCGACGAGGGGGGGATCGTTCAGTCGGACATCGAACTCCTGTCGATCGACGTGGTAGACGAGCACGATCACGACGCCGGGTCGTGGTTCACTTCGGCTGAGAGCCTGAGATCGCCGCGCTGGCAGTGCGGGGCCTACGTCGCGAACGTCACGCTGCATAGCAAGGTGCTTCCGAGCGACACCTGGGTGTACTTCGGCACCGGTCTCGGCCAGACGGGAAACATCGACGGGCTGGTCGACGTCGGCCTCGTTGGGTCGTTGGACTTCGACGCGATGTACGCCGTCTCCGGAATGCGCAATCGCGCCGGCTATGTGGTTGCCTCGGCAAACAATTTCCTCTATTCGCTGGGGGGCGGCAGCGCGTCGCCAGACGGGGCCGGCGAGTCCGCCGAGCTGTGCGGGGTCGGGGATCCGGGCTGCAACAATGGTGCGGTGCCGAATCCGCCCGAGCTCGGAAACTGGAATTCGCTCGGCGGCGGCACCCTGCTGGTCGAGCGCTACCTGGCCGGGTCGGCACAGGAGAGCTCGGTGATCTTCGCGGTCGGCGGCGAGACGTCCGCGGATCCAGCCAGCACGTCCGTCGAGTATACGAACTACTAGGGGCCACCGATGTACCTGCTCGTTCTGGGACTGCTGCTGGCCGGGTCCGCTTTCGCCGAAGAGCCGCCGAAGCCACCTCCGGAGGTCGAAGCGGGCTCGGTGCAGCAGGTGTACGTGGTGAAAGAGGGCGACACCCTCCGGTCGATCGCCGACACCAACGCGTTCCTCGTGGAGGACCTCGCTCGCTGGAACGGTTTGAAAGACGCCGATAAGATCGAGGTCGGTCAGCAGCTGGTGATGTGGGTGGCGCCGCGAGAGATCGCGGTCGTTGCGCCGCCGCCGCCCCCAGCGCCGTCGCCGGTTCCGGTGGTCGAGCCGGTGCCCGAGAAGCCCCGCGGGGACGGTGCGCGCGGGTTCGTCGGGGTGCAGCTCGGGCCGACGATCGCGCTGAACCCGTTGTCCCCCGCTTTCCTCCCTCGGTTGGAGGCCGGACTCGAGCTTCCCTCCTGGGATCGGCGACTGCGCCTGTTCGTCGCGGGGACGTGGTCGCGACCCATCGAGGAGGGCAGCGGCGACGACGCTCGGGTGCCGGGCGAGACCTGGAACTACCGGCTGGAGCAGACCGAGATCACGGTGGTGGGGGGCGCAACGGTGCGGGCGACCGGCCTCGGGAAGGTGGTTCCCGAGTTTTCGGTGGGTCCGGGCGTGTGGTTGCACCGCTCGGTGGTCGACGGCGACGCGGGTGGGGCGGCCTTCGGGGAGAGCACCGAGTCGTACGCGACGGTCGGGATCTACGCCTCGGCCGGCGTCGCCCTGGAGACGGGCCCGGGAGAGCTGAATTTCCAGCTCGCGTTCGCCACGGCTGGCTTTGGCGGGGTGGTTACGGGCGAGGCGGCGGCCGCGGCCCTGACCCCGTTGGTCGGCTATCGGTTGGTCTTCTAGCCGGCTTAGATCTGGATGAGGAAGACCAGGTGCGCGAGCGTGCGCACCCCTTGACGGTCGAGTTGCTCCTCGATGCCGACCAGCAGGGTGCTGTTGTGTTCGATGGCCCGGACGAATCGGTAGAAAAGCGCGACGATCAGCAACCGGAAACGGTCCGGGTCGCTCGCTGCAGCCGGAAAATCCGGATGACCGAGGAGGAAGAGGCGCAGGAGCGCAGCCCGGATCAGCAGACGGCGGCCGTGAATGAACAGGTCTGGCGAGGAGAGGTACCACTCCTTGAACCAGTAATTTTGCGCATAGTTCGTCAAGGCGCGGTCGAGCAGGGCCGTCGTTTCGGGCGTCAGGAGGGCCACCCGTTCCCGGTGTCGTGCGTAAAAGGAGGGGACGTCGAGGTGGATGGTCGTCGGAGGGGCATCGTGCCTGCCCATGCAGACCTCGACGATCCATGTGTGAAGCTGGGTGCCGGCCACCGAGGGCAGGAGCGGGACCAGCAGCTCGAGGAGCACCCGCGCGGCCACGGGTGCGTCCGGCGCCTCCGCAGTGAGCTGGTCGTACATCTCGGCGAGCGCTTGGAACCGGCCCGGTTGCGACCACCCTTCGAGTTCGTGGTTCAACTGCGCGATTGCGTCCGGGTGGGCCTCCTGGTGGAAGGTGGCGCGCGTTCGTTCACCTAGGTAGAGCGTGAGAAACTGTCGGTTGGGGAAGGGCAGGTCGGTCAGACGGAGGAGGCCGAGCATGACCTCGCGCACCAGGTCGAGCGCCGCGACGTAGGGGTCGGGCTCGTCGCGGCGTGCGACCTGCAACTCGAGGGTGCGACCGGCGCGGGAGGGCTCCAACTCCTCGAGGACCATGCTGTCCTCCGCAAGCAGCAAAAGCCTGGCTACTTCGGGGCACGATGCGGTGGCCGTCGTCTCCAGGACGTCGCCGAAGCGGGCGCTCGAGCGGGGAAAGATGGCGCACGTGTTGCAGAGGATTTGCGACCCGTATGCCTTTTGCAGCGAACACAGGCGCTGCGGGTCGAGGAAGACACAGCTTCCGTCCTCCTGTTTGGCGATGCGCGCGAAGGCCAGGTCCGTTACGTCCTCGGCAGGGAGCCGGACTACCGCGGCCTCGAATCGTTGGCGCCCACCGGGCGAGCGCTGGAGCGCGTTGCGGGTGGTCTGATAGTGAGCTTTGTCCATCGTTACGCCCCAGCCGGAGCAACAATGGGCCTCGCACGCACTTCCGATGCACGAGAACCGTTCGAGGAAGCGGGGTTGAACGAGTTTGCTGACGGGAATGGTGCGCTCCAGAGAGTGAGAGGCTAGTCGAGGGGTCCTTTGAACGCGCGGACCGACCCGCCCACCAGCGGCGCTTCCGGGGAGCCCTTGCGTTCGGCGGCCTTGCCGGTCTCCACCACCAGGGTGTGAACGGGCTTCTTCTTCGCCACTTCCTTTGCGGCTTTCGCGGCAGGCCGCGCCCGCGGGAGCCCGAGGCCCGTCACCAGGAGCTCCTCCAGGCCAGCCTCGAGCGAGCGCCGGACCGGCTCGGGGTCCCCGGGCCAGAGGGCAGCCCAGGTCCCGTCGGGTTCCCGACTGAGGAACACGCCCTCCGCCGCGCCGGAGATGTGGATCCGATCCGAGTCGTTGGCCACGAAGCTCAAGCGACGACCCTCCCGCTCGAACCGGAGCGCGTTCGGGGTGCGGGTCCGTCGGACCTCGAGGAGGCCGAGCGCCTTCCCGAAGCCCTCGAGATCGGTCAGCAGGGCGTCCCGCGCCGCGCCCGCCTCCGCCTCCATGCGCGCGCGCTCGGCTTCGAGCCGCGCGGCGGCCTCCATCTCCAGGCGCTTCACTCGCGCTTCGTCCTCGACAGCCGCCCGCATCCGACTTGCGAGATCGCTCAGGCGATCCTTCATCGATTCCTCCCAACAACCTCAGTCTATCAGACGGGTCCGATCGACCCTACACTGCGCTCGGGAGCGAGATGGGCGGGCTGTACCAACTTGAGGCAGTGATCGGGGTCGGCTCCTTCGCGACGGTGTGTCTCGCGAAGCGCCTCTCCGATGGGGGACGCGTGGCGCTCAAGGTGCTGCGCGCCGACCTGATCAACGACGCGTCCTTGCTGGCGCGGATGAACGACGAGGCGAGCGTGCTGTCCACGCTCGATCTCCCCGGCATCGTTCGGGTCTATGCGCTGCATGACTACGGTGGCCGGCGCGTGCTGGAGATGGAGGCCGTCGATGGTATGTCGCTCGGCGCCCTCCAGCGCCACACCCGCAAGTCGGTCCCGTCGCCTGAGGCGCTGGAGATCACCCGACAGGTCGCGAACGCGCTGCACGGTGCCTACCACGCCTTGTCCGGGCCGCGCGGCGAGCCCCTGCGGGTGGTGCATCGCGACGTGAAGCCCGACAACCTGCTGGTCGCGATGGACTCCGGCCGGGTGAAGCTCGTGGACTTCGGCCTTGCGAAAGCAGACCTTGCCGAGCGCGCAGCCCGAACGGTCGGGATCTTGTCGGGTTCGGCGGGCTTCGAGGCGCCCGAACAGCGGGTGGGGATCGCCTCGCCGGCCACCGATGTGTATGCGCTGGGCGTCAGCCTGTTCACGATCGTGTCGGATCGCACGCTCATGCTCGCTCGCGATCTCGACAAGCGGACGGTGGAGCTGCAACGCCAGCTCTCCATGATCTTCCAGGATCTTCCGGAGGAAACGGCGGTCCGCAGTCGCCGACTCCTTGCAAGCATGGTGGACAGCGACCCGAAAGCGCGCCCCAGTGCTGCCCACGTATCGGCTGAGATATCCATGATTCTCGCCGAGGGCGGAATCGTCCCGAACCTCCCGAACTGGGCCCGCAGCCAGCCCCCCCCGAAGACGCAGCTGCCGGCTCGGGATCACATGGCGTGGGAGGATCTGGAGTTCCTCGAGGTCGAAGCCCCGACCGTCGCCACCCGACGAACGGAGGCGGAGGCCAAGGCGGAGCTCGTGCGTCTGCTGGCGATCCCCGGTTGGCCCCGTCGATTGCCAGAGGTCGAGCGGGCGCTCCTGAGCTCGGCGGTGCGCGTCGAGGGGCCGTTGCTGGACGTCCTCGCGCGGGCACGGGTGCCGTGGTGGCGCTTCTGGGCGCGGCCCGCCGCCCCCGACGAGCTCGAGGCCGCGTTGTGGGTCCTCGCCGGGCGGCCGAGCAACGACGTGTTGCGATGGGCGAAGGAGCTCGCGGATCATCCTGTCTTGGGGGTTTCTCGCTGCGCCCGGCTGGTGTTGGAGCGCGCGGGAGCCGGCTGATCGCCCGCGAAGCCACCCCGTTCGGGCCTCGCCACCGCCCGCGAATTAGTCGGAGCCATGTCCGACGAAACACCACCCCATCCTGGGTCTTCCTCGGAGGTCACCACCTCCTCACCGGCGATGCTCCGCGAGGGGGCCGATCTGGTTCGCGCGTGCAAGCCCTTCACGGAGGAGGACCGGCCGCGCACTTGGCGTTTGCTGGCAAGTTCGGTGGCGGTCTATGCGACGTTCATCGCCCTGGCCGTCGTCCTGCCGGGGTGGCCGCTGCGGCTTGCCGCCGGCCTGGTGGCGGGAGTGGTGCTCGTGCGCCTGTTCATCTTCTACCACGACCAGCTGCATGGGGCGATTTTCTCGGATTCACCGGTCGGTAAGCTGATCATCCGCAGCTTCGGCGTCCTGACCCTGAATCCTCCCTCGGTCTGGAAGGAGACCCACGACTACCACCACCAGAACAACGCCAAGCTCCTCGGGGCGAGCATCGGCAGCTACCCGGTCGTCACGGTGCGAATGTGGAAGAACCTGACCTCCCAGCAGCGCTTCTGGTATTCGTTCGCCCGGCATCCGCTCACGATCCTCTTCGGCTACTTCACGATCTTCACCATCGGAATGTGCCTGTCGTCCTTCAAGCGCGATCCCCGACGGCATTGGCAAGGCCCGGCGAGCCTTCTGTTTCACTGGGGTCTCATCGGCGCCATCACCCTGCTGGCGGATTTCCCGACGGCCGTTTTCACTGTGCTGGTTCCGGTGATCGTCGCCGACGGGCTCGGCGCCTACCTTTTCTATGCCCAGCACAACTTTCCATCGATTTCGCTCCGGGATCGCCGCGATTGGCAGTACTGGTATGCTGCCGTCAACAGCTCCAGCATGTTCGACATGCCCGCGATCTTGCACTGGCTCACCGGGAACATCGGCTACCACCACGTTCACCACCTGAACCACAAGATCCCGTTCTACCGCCTTCCCGAGGCGATGGCCGCCATGCCCGAGCTGCAGGCCCCGGGGCGCACGTCTTGGCATCCGGCCGATGTCGTTGCGTGCCTGCGCCTCAAGCTCTGGGATAGCGACCGGCAGCGGATGGTTGGGTGGGAGGGACTGAGCGCCGACCCTATTCCTGCTCCCCAGCCACATCGCTGACCAGCCAGGCGTGCCGCTCAGCCCCATCGGGGAAGGCGGCGAGCGCGTGCATCAGCTTGGGGACCGCCGCCTCCACGCGCATCTTGCCCCCCGGGACGGCGCCGAGATCCGCCAGCGCCTTGCTGTTCTGGTACATGCCCAAGTCGACCAGCCCGCCGTGCTGGGTCACGACGAGGATCTCCACCCCGCGGCCCCTCGCGCGCTCGAGCACCCGCGCTAGGCGGTGTTCTCGGCTCGGAAGCGTCCCCACGCCAAACGCTGCGACGACCACCCCGCGCACGTCGCTGTCGAGCATCGCCTCGACCCATCGCGGGTCGAGGCCTGGGGCGATGTGGAGAACCGCGACGCGCGACTCGAACCGGGGGTCGCACGAAAAAGGCCCAGTGGGACGCCGCAGGTGTCGTCCCACGGCGAGGTCCACGCCGAACCGGGCGAGGGGTTCGAGGCCGGGTGTGTCGAACGCCCGGTAGAGCCGTGCATCCGCCTTCACCGCGCGACATCCGCGGAGGAGCAGGCCGTCGAAACAGATCCCGACCTCGGGGACGTCGCGGGTGGCGATCTCCACGGCGTCCTGGAGGTTTCGGCGGGCGTCGGTGCGGAGGGCCGCGAGCGGCCGCTGCGCGCCGGTGAGCACGACGGGGCGATCCAGGTTTCGCAGCGAAAAAGCCAGCGCACCCGCCGTATATGCCATGGTGTCCGTTCCGTGGACCACCACGAAGCCGTCATAGGCGCTCCGCCCGGCGGCGATCCGGCGGGCGACCTCGGTCCACTCGACGGGCCCGACGTCGCTCGAGTCGAGGTTGCAGACAATCTCGGTGTGCAGCTCGGCAACCGCGGCGAGTTCGGGCACCCGGTCGGCGATGGCCTGGGCATAGGTGCCGGGTTCGAGGGGAGTTCCCAGCATCCCGAGCGTTCCCCCGGTGTGGATCACCAATACCCGCGCCATCCGGCCTCCGACCGCTAGGTTAAGCAGGCGGGGAGAGGATGGCATGCTCGCCGCGTGGTTGTGGGTCAGCGTAGCAACCGCAGGTCCCGAGGAAGGGGTTGCGAAGCTCGTTCAGGACGGCGAGTTCGAGCGGGCGCAAAAACGGTGCGAAGAGGTCGGGCTCGACGATGCCCCTCCCCTGCGGGAGGCCTGTGCGAAGGCGTTCTTTCCCGCCGCGCAGCAGGCGAACAGCGTAGCGTCCTGGCAGGCCTTCGTCGCGCGCTGGACGGGCACCGCACTCGAAGGCGAGGCCAGCGAGGCCGAGGCCAGCGCTGCGCTGTATGCGGTCGGCTATGGTGCTCGGGAGGCAGATTACGCGGCTCTGCTCGCCCAATACCCAAACAGCGTGGTCGCCCCCGCGCTCTCCGACCGCATGGGCGCTGCGGCGATTCGGGATGCCTTCGATGGGGACGAAGCCCGCCGGGTGGCGCTGAAGTACCCGCGGCACGAACAGGTCTCTACCTTGGTCGAGCGGTACCTCGCGGCCTTCGCGAAGGTGGAGATCGGCGAGGCCGGGCCGGTGATTGCGCTCGACCCGCCGACCGTTCCCGCGTCCGAGGTCAAATGGTCGTGGGTCTTGCGGCACCCCGACGGCCGGATCGAGGCGTGGAACACCCTCGCCGAGGCCCACCTCCTCGGGCTGGGGCTCCCTCCCAGCTTCGTGAATTACGCGAAAGCGCAGGGAAATCAGTCGTTCCCGCCTTGTTTGCCGCTCGGGGTCGCCGGCGAACTCGCGATCCAGCTGGTCTTCGAGAGCGGGAGCGCCTTCGTGCCCGCACCGGTCGATCCGGCTTGTGCGGCCACCGCGCCCCCGGCGCTGTTCGTCGTCTCGGGGGGGAGGATGTCGGCCCTCTCGCTGGCACCCGGTCACCGCCTCGTGCTGCCGCCCGCGGTGCCCCCGCCCGCGGCGCCGTGGTTCCCGTGGGGCGCTCCCTCGGGAGTCACCCACATCTTCGCCCCGTTCCCGGCGGGTGACCCGATCGTCGCCGGCGCAGTGCTCGGACAGCCGATCGGCGCGAAGCCCGAATCCGGGCCTGGGCTCTTCCTCCTGTCCCCGATTGCAGGCGGAATGCCATGGTATATCCTGACCAACCCGCCGCCGAGCGCGGTTGCGCTGCCGGTGGACTTTCGCACCGCCCCGCTCCCGAGCGGCTGGACCTTGATGGCGGCCGGCCGCCCGGTACAACCGGGCGTGGACTCGGCGGAGCCCGTACAGGTCTCAGGGCCCGCCGGTGCCGATTGGTGGCTGCCCGCAGGGGACCCCCGGGTGTTTTCCCAGCTCTTCGCCAAGCTGACTGGCATGAATCAGGAGAATCCAGCGATCCGACGGCCGCGGGGCGAGCCGCTCCCGCCGGCTGCTCAGGGCTTCACGCTGAGCGGGCAACTCGCCGGACCGCCCGGGAGCGCGCCGGTCGACCTCGAGCCCCTGGATAAGACTGCCTTATCCGCCCTCTCTCCCGTACTCGCCGCGCTCGGCGTCACCGCCTCCCGCGCCTGGAAGGTCGACCTCGGGCCCGACGCGCCGCACGTCGTGTTCGAGGGGGCGAACCAGGCCGGGGTCCAATTGCGGGGAATCGCCGACTTCGCGGGTCGCGGGTTCGTGTGGGTTCGCGAGCCCCGGGCACAGAGCAAGCCTGAGGCTGTCTTCGCCTTTCGCCTCCGGGAACAACCGTACTTCGCGTGGACCGGCACGGGAGCCACCGGGCCGTACGTCGAGGCCGTGCACTTCGAGGGCATCGGCCTGGTTCGAGAGTTCCGCTAGGACGATCTCCCGGCCTCGAGGGCGACTCGGCCCTCGACCTCCGGTACTTCCGCGAGGATCCGGTTCACGATTTCGTCGGCGCTGATCCCCTCGGCCTCGGCCTCGAAGCTGCGCCCCAGCCGATGGCGCAGCGCGGGGAGCGCACTGGCCCGCACCCCAGCGATGCTGGCGTTCGGCTGGTGATTCATCAGCGCGTGGACGCGCGCGCCGAGGACCAGGGTCTGCGCGCCGCGCGGACTCGCCCCCCACTTGAGGGTGCGCTTCGCGGTGGGGGTCGCGCTGGGGAGCTCCGGGTGGGTGCCCAGGATCAACCGCAGCGCGTACCGCATCACCGAGGCATCCACGGGGATCTCGCGGACGATTCGCCGCATTCGCGCGAGGTCGTCGGCGTGGAGGACCGGTGAGACCGCCTGGCTCGCGACGCCGGTGGTGCGGCTCACGATGTCCGCGAGCTCGTCGATCGACGGAAACGGGACGAGCACCTTGTAGAAGAACCGATCGAGCTGGGCTTCGGGGAGCGGATAGGTGCCCTCCATCTCGAGCGGGTTCTGGGTCGCCAGCACGAAGAACGGCACCGACAGGGGCTTGCGCTCTCCGTGAATGGTGACCTGTCGCTCCTGCATGGCTTCCAGGAGCGCGGACTGGGTCTTCGGGGTCGCTCGGTTGATCTCGTCGGCCAGCAGAACCTGGGTGAACACCGGGCCGGCTTGGAAGCGGAGGTGGCGACGTCCGCCCGCCTCCTCCTCGAGCAGCGTGGTGCCGAGGATGTCCGCCGGCATGAGATCCGGGGTGAACTGGATCCGGCGAAACTGAAGACCAAGGCATTCGGAGAGCGTTTTCACCAGGAGGGTCTTGCCCAGGCCCGGGACGCCCTCGAGCAGGACATGGCCGTCCGCGACGAGGCAGGAGAGGACCCGATCGACCACCCCGGCTTGTCCGACCACGACCCGGCCGATCTCCTTGCGCAGCCGGTCGATTCGCTCGGCGAACCACTCGTGATCGTTCATCGCGTCCCTCCGAGACGTCGCGCTGTAACTCGCGGTACGATGCGGCATGAACGTGGAAGTGAAGCGCGGTGGCTGTGGGTGTGGTGGCTGCCTGGCCAGCCTGTTCTCGGTGGGCCTGACGGCGGGGATCGGGATCGTCGTCCTGGGCGTGCTCTTGGCCATGCCGCGCGGCGGGTCAGACGCGGTGCTCGTGGCGATGGCTCAGTGCCCCGCGGTGACCGCGGCCATGGGCTCGCCGCTGCGGGTCTCGAAATGGTCGATGGGGTGTGGGGAGGAGTCTTCGGGCGGCGGGTCGGGGAACGCCCAGTGGACGATCTCCGTGCAGGGGCCAAAGCAGGGGGCGAGTGTGTCGTATGCTGCGAGCTACCTTGCTAACGAACCCTGGGACGTACAGCGCGCGGTGGTGTCGCTCGACGACGGGACGACCGTGACCGCGGTCCCCTGCGAGGGGGGCGGCGGCTCGGTGCCGGGCACCAAGCCCCACCGCGGCGGCGGGGGAGAACGCGACGGGAAGGCAGGCAAGCGCCGCTAGCGATGGGGTCGGACCCGCAGCAGCAGCACCGGCTTGCGGAAGTTGCGGACCAGGCTCTCGGACATCGACCCGAACAGGCCGGTCACCCCCGCACGGCCGTCGTTTCCGCAGATCACCAGGTCATAGTCCGCCGATCTGCGGACGATGGCGTCCGCCGGATTGCCGTGCTCGATGAAGGTCACCCCGCGCAGGGCCTCCGGGAGCCGGTCGCGTTGCGCCGCGAGGGCGTCGTGGACATGCTGATGCTCCGTCGCGAGGTTGGCCTCGATCACGGCCTGGACCGCCGGGTCCTTCACCCGCGCGCGGGGCTGGGTCAGCTCGTCGACGAACATGAGGTCGATCTTGGCGCCCATGCGCTCCGCCCAGGGCCGCGCCGCATCGACCAGCAGCTCGGGCCAGACGTTGAGATTCACCGGTAGCAGAATGCGCATCACTCCCCCTTGCCCCAGCATACCGATCTCGGTGCAAGATGGGTGCCTGGGAGGGATCATGAGCTACGGAACTCGGTTCGACCTCGCCGTCGCCTTTGCGACGGATCGGTTTCGGGACATCCACCGAAAGGGCACCTCCATCCCCTATGTCTCTCACTTGTTCGCGGTGACGGCCCTGGTCGCGGAAGGCGGGGGGGACGAGGAGCAACTCTGCGCTGCGGTGTTGCACGACGCCCTCGAGGACGTCCCTGGGTGTACGCCGGCGAGCCTCGAAGCGGAGTTCGGCGCGCGGGTGGCACGCCTCGTGGTGGCCTTGTCCGACAGCGTCGACGAGCACCCGAAGCCGGCGTGGCGGCTTCGCAAGGAGCGGTACATCGCCCACCTGCGCCGGGCGCCGGAGGAGGTGAAGCTCGTATCGGTGGCGGACAAGCTCCACAACGCCACCACGGTCCGCCGCGACCTGGAGCGCCTGGGACTGACGACGATGGACCGGTTCAAGGGGGGCGTGGAGGGGACCCTTTGGTATTACCAGCAGGTGGCGGAGGCGCTGGCGGACGGCTGGTCGCATTGGCTCCTCGAAGAGTTGGTCATCGAAGTCCGTAGAATGGAGCGGCTCATCCATGAGTGAGGTTGCGGATTGGATCGCCAGGCAACCGGCGGTCGCCCAGGCCGATCTGGCGGCGATTCACGAGCGGATCGCCGCGGCGGCGCCGGCGCTGCGCGTGGTCGCTGCGGAGATGCTGGCCTATGGCCCGTTCCGGTACCGATATGCTTCCGGCCGGGAGGGAACCAGCGCGCTCGTCTCGGTGTCGGTCCGGAAAGCGGGGTTCTC
>CANLGQ010000002.1 GCA_947490265.1 Pseudomonadota bacterium
AGCGCCTTGTCGAAGCCGGAAATCCTGCAGAGTTGTTCGAGGAACGGGCCCATCTGGTCGTTGTGAAACGCGCGGGAGGTCAGCGTGATGCGGCCGGCCTGCTCGTGGAGCGCGGCGAGGATCCGCGGGTGACAGTGCCCCTGATTCACCGCCGAGTAGGCCGACAGGCAGTCCAGGTACCGCGTGCCCTGGTCGTCGTACACCCACGGCCCCTCCCCGCGAACGAGGACGACATCGAGTGGCTTGTAGTTGTGGGCGCCGTAGCGCTCGGCGAGCGCGATCACGGGGTGCATGAAATCTC
This sequence comes from Pseudomonadota bacterium, assembly GCA_947490265.1. GTDB lineage: Bacteria > Myxococcota_A > UBA796 > UBA796 > CANLGQ01. Next base: position 302 of record CANLGQ010000002.1, read on the forward strand.
CAGTCAGCCAGCCAGGAAACGGCGAATTCGAGCCAGGGCCGCGTCGACGTCGGGGTCGGAGGCCGCGCCCACCGAGAACCGCACCCAGCCGGTCCCGGGTGGGTACCCGAAGGCGGTGAACGGCACGATCCCGACGCCCGCCTCGGACAGCAAGCGCGCCCGCAGGTCTTCGTCCGTGTGAATGCCGCGTCGGCCCAGGAGGTCGAATCGAACGGACAGGTAGATCGCGCCGCGCGCGGGGATGGCCGTCACCGGAAGGCCCTCGGCGGACATGGCCGAAAATCCATCGTACAGCCGCGTCAAGCGACCCGAGAGGCTCGCGTTCATCCCGGCCACGAAGGGGGCGGTTCGACTGGGCTCGGCCAAGAGGCGAGCCACGGCGCGCTGTTCGGCTCGCCCGGCCCAGGCGCCAATGTGGCCGATCAGCGACTGCATCGGACCGAACAGGGTGGGCGGAACCGCGGCCCAGCCGACGCGCAGGCCGGTCGCGGCCCACCACTTGGAGATCGCGTCGATCAGCAAGGTGTAAGGGGCCATCTCTGGGACGAGGCCCACCGGCGTCACGTGCTCGGCCCCGAACGTCAGCTGCCAGTAGACCATGTCGTAGATCACGAGCAGGGGGCGCTCGCCCAGGTCCGCACGGCGCCGGTTCTCCGCTACGATCGCCAGGCAGATCTCTCGGAGCAGCTCGGCCTGGATCACGGTGCCGCAGGGATTGAGCGGGCTGTTGAGGTACAACACCCGAGCAGTGGCAAGGTGGGGGGCGAGGTCGGCGAGCGTCGGCATGAAGCCGGTCTCGGGCCGGGTCACCACCGGAACGGCAACCCCTTGCGAGAGATAGACGTAGTAACGGCAGTTCCAGGTCGGCGTGGGAAACAGGATCTGGTCGCCCGGCGCGACGATGGTGCGGAACGCCGCATAGATCGGCGGACGCGCGCCGGAACCGACCAGGATGCTCTCCGCCGGCCAGCGGAATCCGAGTCGCTCGGCATAGAATCCCGAGATGGCCTTGCGAAGCTCCGGTAGGCCGACGGCGGGCGGATAGTTGGTCTGGCCGGCGGCAAGCTCCTCGGACACGGCTTCGGCCAGCGCCTCGGGAATCGGGAAGAGCTTGGGATCGAAGTCACCGATGGTGAAATTGGCGACCTGCGCGCCCGTCGCTTTGAGCGCATTGATCTGCGCCGCGATGGCCAGGATGTCAGAGCCCTCCATCCCGAGCGCGTAGGGATTCGGGGCGAGCCGCGCGAGATCCGCGCCGCCAAACTGCACATCCACCGCCATCGCCACTCCAGCCAGCTAAGGGAGTCCGGACCCGATGGCCAGATACCCCGCGCCGCCAGCGACTGCGAACCGCCCGTCGTCGAAGGCCCAGCACTCGCTCAGAAGTGGGAAATCAGGGTTTCCTGCCTCGTTCCAGTTGTGTCCGCCATCTCGCGTGTAGATGGCAAAGCCACCCAGCCCCTGTGGAAACTTCTCGCCAACAGCAATGCCGTTCGTTCCAGACGAATCGAAACATACGGCCATCATGCGACCGGCGTAGTCTGGCGACCCCACCAGGTTGGACTCCGACAGGCTGAAAACCTCCCAGCTTCCTCGCTGATCGCAACCGGAGAAGCACCGGGCGAGGATCCCCGAATGAGCCGTTTCGTCCGCTCCCACCGCGATAAAACGATCGGCGCCCAACGCCGCGATCCCGAACAACTCCCCCACGAAGCCGCCCGGCAGCTCCAGGGGGTCATAGGAATCGTCTCCCTGGGGAAACATCACGGTCGGTGGCTGGGCGATCGTGGAGCCCGCCGCGAAGATCTCGCCATTCCCCACGTCGAGGTCGAGCATCTGGTAGCTGTCGAGATACGCCGGCTCGAAGCTGGCTCCGTCGTTGTTCGACACCACATAGGCGTTGCCGTTCTGGCTGTCGATCACGATCTTCCCGGCCCCGGTGCGGGCGATCCCGCCGGCCAGCGGGATCCCGTCGATGGTGCCGTCGAAGCGCAAGAGCACGTCCGGCTCGAGGTCGGCCTGCTCGCCGGGGTCGCCGGTCCACGCGACCACGTTGTCCAGGACCCCGTCGCCGGCGAGGTAGAGCGTGGCGTTGTCGGCCAACTGGGCGTCGTAGGTGTGGAAGGTCGCGAGCGCGGCCACCGATTCCCACGCGCCCGGGGTCCGAGCGAAGTGCAGTCCAGGGTCGGCCCCGCACCCGGCCCACGCGGAGCCATCGCTGTCGAAGATCAGCGTCTCGGTTCGATACCCGATGCAAGGGCCGCTGACCTCATCCCAGGCGACGCCATCGGTCGTGACGACAGTGCCCCCTTCGGAGGGCGGGATCGTCGCCGGGATCCCGAACCCGGTATCCCCGCTCTCGCCCGCGCTGACGTCGAGGCACCCGATCAGGCTCGCCCACATCGCCCACATGGCGCTCCCTCCCCACGATCTGTCGCCCGAAGTCAGACCACCCGCCACCCGTCGATCCGTCGCCGGCAGTCCGCAGCACCACACTGACAGGCGAACGTCCACCGCGGGTCCCAGAAGTAGGCGGCTGGGTCCGCGGCAACGTCGGCGGCGCTGGCGGTATGGTAGTCGATGGTCAGCTCCTCGCCGGCCCGGATCGGCCGAAGGGCAAGGACCCCCAGCGTGTCGTCCACGTCGCAGTTCGGAGCGCAGCCGTGGTTGATGAGCCGAGCGGGTGCGCCCGGAATCACCCAGCGTTGACCCTGCTTGATCACGTGAGCCACCTCCGCCTCGGGCACCTCGCTCCACGGCACGGCCGGCCCGGTGTAACGGGTCAGGATCAGGCCGACAGGCAGGTCTTCCGCCGCGAACACCCCGCGGCCGAAAGCGAGTTCGCGAACCTCGAGCCGCACGATGGCTTGCCCTCCAGGTCTGCGGGCTTATCCGTTGCCGCATGTCCAAGCTGGGTGGAACCACGCTTCGCCGCCTCGCCGATCTCGCCCGCCCCGAGTCGAGCCGGCTCGCGCTAGCCACCGTGGCGCTCCTCCTCGGATCAGGATTAAACCTTGCCTATCCCCAGGCCGTCCGTTGGATGATCGACGCGATCACCGCGGACACCCCAGGGGTGAGCTACAACCGCGCGGCGCTCGTGCTCGTGGTGATGTTCCTGTTCGGAAGTGCTTTGGCCTGGGTGCGGGTGTGGCTGTTCACCGTGGCCGGCGAGCGGGTCGTCGCCCGGCTGCGACGCGAAGTCTATGGCGCCATCCTCCGCCAGGACACCGCGTTCTTCGACAGCGCCCGGACTGGTGAGCTCACCAACCGGCTGGCCTCGGACACCACGGTACTTCAGAACACGGTCACCGTGAACGTCTCGATGGCGCTCCGCTTCGGCGCGGGCGCGATCGGAGGGATCGCGGCCCTGGCCTGGACGAGCCCGATCCTGTCCGGGCTCGCCCTCGCGGTGGTTCCGGTCGTGGTGATCGCGGCCGGCCTCTATGGCCGCATGCTCCGCGGGCTCTCAAGCCAAGTGCAGGACGCCCTCGCCACCTCGACCGGGATCGCCGAGGAGACGATCGGCGGCATCCGAACCGTGCGCTCGTTCGCCCGCGAGCCAGAGGAGCGCACGCGCTACGGCCGCGCGGTGGACGCGGCCTACCAACTCGCCGCCCGAAGGGCCTTCGCGACCGGCGCGTTCCAAGGATCGCTGGGGTTCGCCGGGCAAGGCGCGATCGCCCTGGTGGTCTGGTACGGCGGCCACCTCGTCACCACGGATCAGATGACGATCGGGGATCTGACCGCCTTCCTGCTGTACACCCTCGTCGTCGCGATGTCGCTCGGGGCGCTGTCCGGCCTGTACGGCGACTTCATGAACGCCATCGGGGCGAGCGAGCGCATCTTTCAACTCCTCGATCAGGTTGGGGTCCTCGAGGGGAAGCCGGGCCTCCCCGTTCCGCGCCCGGCCGGTGCGATCCGCTTCGAGGACGTGTCGTTTGCCTACCCAACACGCCCCGACGCGCCGGTGCTCACCCGATTCGATGTGGCGATCGCCCCTGGCGAGGTGGTCGCCCTGGTCGGCCCCTCGGGGAGCGGAAAGTCCACGGTGGCCGGCCTCCTGGCGCGGTTTTACGACCCCCAGGGCGGGCAAATCCTGCTCGACGGCCGAGATCTTGCGACGCTCGATCCCCAGCAGTTGCGCTCCCATGTGGGCACGGTCGCGCAAGAACCGCTGCTGTTCGCTGCCTCGATCGCAGAGAACATTCGCTACGGCCGACCCGACGCGACCGAGTCCGAGGTCGAGGCGGCCGCCCGCGCAGCGAACGCCCTCGAGTTCATCGACCGCTTCCCGGAGCGATTCGCCACCCTGGTCGGCGAGCGTGGCGTGCGCCTGTCGGGCGGCCAGAAGCAGCGCATCGCAATCGCCCGGGCAATCCTAAAGGATCCGGCGATCCTCGTGCTCGACGAGGCGACGAGCGCGCTCGATTCGGAGAGCGAGCATCTCGTGCAGGAGGCGCTCGAACGCCTGATGGAGAAGCGCACGACGATCGTGATCGCGCACCGCCTCTCGACCGTGAAGGACGCGGACCGCGTGGTGGTCCTCGCCAAAGGGGCGGTCGCCGAACAAGGTACACACGAGGAATTAATCCGATACAACGGTCTGTATCGCCGCCTCGTGGAGCGCCAGTTCGACGACGGACAGGCCGACGTGCCGAACGCCTGAGGACCCTCGGCGGGTCAGCTCGGCGCGGCGAGCCGCAGATCGACCACGTTCACTTGAAGGCGACGCTCCCCTTTCCACTGATCTTCCTCCAACCGACCGAGTACGTCGATCGGGGGGGACAACTGCGCGGCGTGCTCGCCGTGTCCGAACCACACAGCAGACAGCGGCTGCCCGTGGTTCTGCAGATCGAAGCGGAGCAGCTTCCCCTCCGCCCCGAGCGCGCGCACGCCGGTAGCGCGCACGCCCTGGATGAGCAGGTTCGGCTCAGCGTTGCCCATCCCAAAGGGCGCCAGCGCGCGCAGTTCCCGAAACAGCTCCTCCCCGAGGTCACCCACGTCCACCTCGGCGTCGACCGGCTGGGTCGGGCACCAATCCGCATCGGGAAGCGTGTTGTCGACGAAGCGGATCAACCGCTCGCGGAAGGCCTCGAGGTGCACGACCGGCAGGGTGAAGCCCGCCGCCATGGGATGCCCCCCGAATTTCACCAACAAATCGGCGATGGTCTCGAGCGCGCGCACCGCATGGACTCCGGGCACCGAGCGGATGCTCCCCACCGCGAATTCGCCTTGCACCGACACCACGGCAGCGGGGCGATTCACCGCTTCGCGCACCTTGTTGGCCACGATCCCGCACACGCCCCGGTGCCAGCCGTCCTCCTCGCGACCCGCCACGACCACGAAGCTGGACGGCGTCGGCCCGACCGCCCGGAGCGCCTCCCCCTGCAAGCGAAGCTGGATGTCCTTGCGATCTCGGTTGTGGGCATCGAGTTGCTGAGCCAGTTCCTGGGCCCGGGCGGGGTCGCGCTCGGTCAGGAGCCGGATCACGAGATCGGCCTCCGCGATGCGTCCTGCCGCGTTGATCCGGGGGGCGATCCGATACCCGATGTCGCTCTCCCGGATCGCGCTCAGCCCGGCCACCTGGAGAAGCGCGGCGAGCCCCGGGTGGTGCGGCCCTCGGTTGAGGTGGCCGATTCCGAGCGCCACGATCGCCCGGTTCTCGAGCGTCGTCAGCGGCACCATGTCAGCGACCGTACCGATCGCCGCGAGCTTCAGCATCGAGGCCTGGTATTGGGTCCAGCGTGGGAGGTGACCGAGCAGCGCCTCGGCCAGCTTGAGGCTCACCCCACAGGCCGCCAGCGCCCGGTTCGGGTAGGTATCGCCGGCTTGCGGCGGACAGAGCACCGTCGCGTCCGCCGGGACCGCCTCGCCAGCCGGCAGGTGGTGGTCACAGACCAGGACCTCCACCCCGCCGGTTCGCGCAGTGCTCACGGAGCGGTGGTCGCGAACCCCGATGTCGGCGGTCACGATCAGCCCGACGCCATCGTTCACAGCCTTCTCGGCTGCAATCCCGGAGAAACCGTACCCCTCCCCGAACCGGCTCGGGATGTGGTAGCTCACGTCCACCGCAGGATCGAGGAGCCGAAGCGCCGCCTGGAGGATGAGGGACGACGTCGTCCCATCCACGTCGTAATCCGTGATGATCCGAATCTTCTTCCGGTCGCGCACGGTCCGTCGCACGAGGTCGACCGCGGGTGCCATCCCGAGCATCGCGCCCGGCGCATGGAGGTGCTCGAGCGACGGGGTGAGCCAGGCTCCAGCGCGGCCCAGATCGCCGATCCGCGCCGCGAGCACGCTGGCTGCGACCCGAGACAGGCCTTGATCCCGACGAAGCTGGGCGACGTGTGCCGGGTCGGCAGGCGAATGGACCCAGCGCGCACCCGAAAAGGAGAGTCGCTCCGCCGTCACAAGCCGACCAGGTAGCCGAGCATGATCCCCATGGCGATGCCTCCGACCATCCCAGCGAACCCGTAGATCCATCCCACGACATCGGCGGTTTCACTCGGGGGCGTGGCGACCACGGCCGAGACCTCGTCCGGCTCGCCCGAGCGATCGACGAACGCGGGATGGGCCGGTGCGGCCGCCACCGGCGCCGGGGTAGCGGTCGCTGAACGGCCGGGCGCGAGGTTGAGCGAGATGGTCTTTCGCGTCACCTCGGCGCCGGTGTGCGGATCGAGCAGCAAATGGATCAGGATCCGATCCCCCTCGATCTCGGCGCCGAGCACCTCGAGCGGACGGCCGAGGTGAAGCTCCCGCATCGGGAACGGGATCTCGAGCACGCTGTCCACCGGCGAGAGGACCTCGGTCTCCTCGGTCGCCTCCAGCAGCGCTTCCGGACCGGCCGGGGAACGCGATCGGATCTCAGCAAGGTGTTCGTGAACCACGGCCTCATCGCGGTCGACATCAGGGCGATACTCTGCGATCAGTCTACCCTTTGCCTCCTTCCCCGACATGATCGACTGGATGCGCTTGCCGATCCGCTGACTCAGCTCGGCGTGGGCCTCCACCACCCCGTCGCCCCGAGACGCCACCGCGCTCACCAGCGGAAAGCCATATGGATTCAGGTCAAACGCCACTTCTTTGATGGGTCGGGCTTCCGCATTGTCGCCGTGATTCACCTGCATCACGACCGGGAGCGCCGCGAGCTCCATGCCCTGCATGGCGAGCACCTTCTCCAGCTCGAGCAGGCTGTCGAGGTTCGCCGCGGCCTGGTCGCGGCGGGAGTCGGCGACGAACACCACGCCGTCGACCTGATCGAGCACCACCTCCCGATGCGCCGGTAGCGCGATCCCCCCGGGCAAGCTGTAGACGCGCATCCGAAGCTGAAAGTCTCCGGCGACGCTGGCCTCGATGGGCACGTAGTCGAAATACCAGGAAATTTCTCTGGAATCGACAGTACCGAATTTGTGCAGGCGACTGCGTTCCCGCGCGCCCAGCAGGTCGTACAGCTTGCGGACGTTGGTGTTGCAGCCCGCGCCGCCTGCCCCAAAGTAGACAATTCGCGCGGTTATTTCACGCGTTGCGAAGTTTACGACAGCCATTCGCTCGCCACGGTCGCGAGTATACAGCGCCAGGGCGCGTTAGGCGTGTCCTTCCAGAACGTCGGGAGCTTCGTGAAGCCGCTCATTCCCTGGTTCGATGTGCCGATCCTCGAGATCCCAATCGGCAGTATGACGCTTCCATTGCACGGTTTTGGCTTGCTCGTCGCGCTCGGCTTCATGATCGGCAGCCAGACCGCGATGGGTCGCGCGCGCCGACTCGGACTCGATCCGAACGTGATCAACCGCCTGGTCGGCTACCTGGTCCTCGGCACGTTCGTCGGCGGGCACGTGGGCTACGGCCTCATGTACAAGACCCGGGAGTACCTCGCCGATCCAATCCAATTCCTCTATGCGTGGCAAGGGCTGTCGAGTTTCGGCGGGTTCGCGGTCTGCGTTCCACTCTCGATCTGGTTTTTCCGCAAGGAGAAGGTCAACACGTGGGCCTACCTCGACTGCCTCGCGATCGGCATGACGGTGGGGTGGTTTTTCGGCCGGATGGGTTGCTTCGTCGCCCACGACCACCCGGGCACCGTGACCCATTTCTGGCTGGGCGTCTACGGGATCTGCCCCGGGGAAGGCCACAATGTCGCGTGCCATGACATGGGGCTTTACGAGGCGCTCTGGTCGCTCGCCATGTTTGGGATCTTCAGCCTCGTCGACCGCAAGGCCCTCGTCCCGGGAACCCTGGTGACGGCCCTCGGACTGACCTATGCGCCGATCCGATTCGCCATGGACTTCCTGCGACCGGCGATCAACGACAACCGGTTCGGGGGCCTCACGCCCGCCCAGTGGTTCTGCATCCTCCTCCTCGGGGTCACGAGCGCGGCGCTCGTGCAGCGCCTGCGGTCCGGGGCCGAGCGACTGGTCGCGCCGCCCGCGGTTCCCCTCAAAGCCTGATGCCGAAGCCGGTTCGCATCAGCATCCCGCCCACATCGACCACGCCGTAGTCCTCGAAGTCGAGGTCGCCGACCAGCGCGTAGCCGAGTTCGAGATGCCAGGACAGCGCGAGCCGGTCGACCGGGACCACGCGCAGTTCCAGGCCGCCGACCGCGAGTCCGCCGGGGGCGAACGCCGACCAGGAGACCTGCCCCAGGCTCTCGGGATCGCTCGTGTCGTCATCGAACCGCGCGGTGCCGAAGATCCCCAGCACGCCGACGGCGACGTAGGGCCGAACCGCTCCGTCCATCAGGGGAAGATCGGCGCGCGCGCCGATCGCGAGCTGATGGGTGCCGAGCGAGGAGCCGGCATCGGTGCCCTCGCCAGCATCGACCCTCAGACCCGTGCGGTCGCGCTGCCACTCCCCAAACAACACCAACCGCTCGATCGGTCGAAACCCAGCGCGAAAGCCCCAAGAGGAGATGCGCGGCGAGTAGCTGAACACCTCGAACTGGTCGTCGTGCGCCGCGAGCGTCCCGATCTCGATGGAGAACTCCACCACGTCGGCGGGGCGCTCGCGCGGCCCCCGGTGGAAGGGGTCGAACGCAAATCCGGCGCGCAGTTCGGGCGGGCTCGCCGGCACAGCCGGGGTCGGCGCCACAACGGGGGGCGGAGAGACCTCGGGGACCGGGGGAGGCGCCGGGACCGGCGCCGGAAGCGCCTCCGGAACCGCGACCGGCGGTTCTGGCGCAGCGGCGGTAGCAGCGGGAGCGGGCTCGACCGGCGACGGCGGGGCCGGCGTCGGAAGCGGATCCTGAGCGAATGCGAGCGTACAGATGAGCGCGATCATTTCGTCTCCTCCACGAGGCCGGGCTCGTCGCCCAGGCCCTGGACCGCAAAGCCCCCGACGGTCGCGAGCTCAGCGCCGTCCAGGAAAGACACCAGCCCCAAGGTAGACTGGTGGGTGATGTAGAACGGCCCTCCTTCGGGCAGGGCGCCGATTCCGAGCGCCGGCGCCGGGAGCTCGATCTCCTCTTGGGTCGCCGCGCTGAAGTCGTACTTCAAGAGGTAGTCGATCTGGTCTTGCAGGAGCAGGAGTTCGGTCCCGGCGGCGTCCTCGGTGAACGCAAGCCCGATGCCCGCCCCCTCGAGGCGAAACGGCGTGCTGTCGTCGTCGGCCAGGTCGAGGAGTTCCATCCCCGGAAAGCCGATGCCGTTCGCCGAGGTGAACACCACCGCGGTCAGGCCGTCGGGGGCGACCGCCAGGTCCAGCGCGTTCGACTGCAGCCGGTACTCCACGAGATCGCGGGTCAAGGGGTCGAACCGATAGACATCTTGTCGGTTCCTGGCCCACAACATGAGGAAGTCACCCGCGTCGACCACCGACGACAGCGGCTCCTCGAGGGGGATCGAATCCGGATCGAAGGTGTCGTCGGGGAGCAGGACGATCTGCGGCGTTTGGGCAAAGGTGATCAGCGTCGCGTCGATCTCAGGGAGGGGGACCATCTGGTCCGGCACCGCGCCGAGCTCCACGATGTTGATGCTGGGGTTCACGAGGTCCATCACGTAGACGTCGGGGCTGCCGTTCACCGCCAGGATCGCGTGGGTGCCATCTTCGGTGACCGCCACCTCCCGAGGGGTCACCACGAGGTCGGGATCGAGGGTGAGCTGGAAGGTCGTGTCGAGCGCAGGCACCAGGGCGAGCAGGTCGATGACCGCGATCTGGTTTTGGGAGAGGACGACGGCCCGGGTGGCGGTGCCCGACGCGTCGGTGGTCCAGAATACGGCGTCGGCGTCGAACCCGACCGGCACCTGGGTGGCGGTGGCGGACTGGAGATCGATGACACTCACCGAGTTCAGGCTGACGACCCCGGCCTGGGACAAGTCTGCGGTGTCGAGGTCCAACGTCGCGACCGCCCAGCGGGTGTCCTCGGCAAAAGTAAGCTCGTTGTAGGCGGTTTCGAGCGGAATCGGCTGAGCCAGGGCCCCATCCGACACCGTCGAGAGCTCGTCCTTGATCTGGGTGTCCTCCTCTGGACAATCCTCGAGGCGATCCACCTCGGGGTCGTCGCAGGAGGTCCGCCGGAGGAAGGCCACGAGCAACCGCGGATCCGGGGTCGGAACGATCTGCCGCACGACCGCCTCCCCCACGTCCACCGCCAAAGCGGAGCCGTCGGGCGCGATCCGCACGAGTCCGCCCGATTCGGGCAACCGCGCATAGAGCCCGTCAGACAGGGCCACGGTGCCCCCGGCGTCCCACAGGACGCTGTCGAATTCAACCGTGCCCTCGTCAGGCATGTTCTTCCAGGGGTTGCAGCCCCCGAGCGCAAGCAGCACCAGCACGGGGCTAATCATGATCCATCCTCGATCTCAGAGTTGAGTTCGAACCCGGTGACGGTGTCGGTCGTCGAAGACACGGGGTCGTACAAGGTGATGCGGCCAAGCGGGTGGTCCTGACTGGCCCAGGCGGGCGGCTCGACGCCATTTTCCGGATCGAGATCAGGGAGAACCCCCACAAACTCGGGGAGGCTCGACAACGCGACCTCCTCGTGAAGCAGCGTCAGGTAGTCGACCACGCCGAGCCAGTACTGCTGCTCCATCGCGAAGTAGCCATACCGGCCATTATTGGCGTTTGCAAAAGAGATTGGCTCACCGGGAAGCTTGATGGGATTGCTCCGGAAGTCGGCCAGGGACACGAGCGTCACCGCGTACTCCCCGAGGAACGGCGAGAACGGGTCAACCCCCGGCGCATCCCCCTGGGTATGGAAAATCATGGCCGATCCCCCGGTGGGGGTGATCGCGAGCGAAGCCACCGGTTTGACGAGGGATCGCTCGACAATCGAACCGGCGGCCACGTCCCACACCGCGTAGCGGTCGATCGGCAAGCCGTTGGTGTAGAGCAGCGCGACGTCGCCTTGTGGGGCGAACGCGATCGAGCCGAACGCCGAGGTCGACGGAAAGGGCACAGCGACGGGGGGCGCGAGCGGATCCGCGACTGAGATCACGAGGACCGAGAGCAGGTCGCGCGCGACGACGACCGCGGACAGCCCATCGGGCGACAGGTCGAGATCGGTGGGATCGGCTCCCAACGGCACGCGATCGACGGTCCCGGCGTCGATGTCCACCACCGCCAGATCGTCGGCGCCGACCTGGCGCACGAACGCATAGGACGCGTCGGGGGCCAGCACGACCTCCTCGGCGACCGGGGGGTCGACCAGCTCGTCGGAGATGGCGATCAACGTTGGGAAAGGCACCGGATCGCGGAGGTCGATGATCGCCAGGTACTGGTCCGACACCACCGCCGCGGTCGACCCGTCGGGGGTGAATACGACCGACTTGGGGTTGAAACCGACGGCCATCGGAAAGTGGGCTTTCTGGGCGACATTGACGAACGAACACTCGTTGAACGACTGAACCCCGCTCGGGGGCGGATCGTCGGCGCGCTCCGACGCGATGTCGTGCCAAAGGACTGCATACAGCCCATCGGGAGAGAGCACCATCTGGTTGAATTCGTCGCGAACCTCCACTTCGACGCTCTCGAGCGAGTCGGCATCGACGATCGACACGCTGTCTCCGCCGCGATTGAACACGATCGCCGACCGGTAGTCCGGGGTGGTTCGCGCAACGGTGGGTTCGTCGCCCACCGGCACGGTGCGGATCTCGAGCGAGTCCACGTTGAGCCGGGTGAGGGTGTCGCGCTCGGGGTTCGGGATGAACACGTAGACGTCGGTCTGGGCCGGCGGAAGAACGAGGCTGTCCTCCTCGGTCTCGCCGCCTCCGCCCGGGGGAGCGGGCTCGCCAGCGGTGGACGCGGTCCCGCTCGCATCGGTGAACGCCATGTCGGCGTACAGCGAGGAGTCAGCACAAGCGGCGAGCAGCAGGAGCATCGGGAAGCAGCGCATGATCAATCCTCGATCTCGGAGTTCAGCTCGAACCCGGTGATGGTGTCGGTCGTGCCGGTGGCCGGATCGTAAAGGGTGATCCGGCCGAGCGGGTGGTCCTGACTGGCCCAGGCCGCGGGCTCGACGCTGTCGCCGGCGTCGAGATCCGGGAGCACGCCAACGTACTCCGGCAGGCTCGACAGGGGAATTTCGGTGTGGAGGAGGGTGCGATAGTCCACACTGCCGAGCCAGTATTGGCCCTCCATGATCCAGTAGCCGGCGCGACCATTGCTCCCGTTCGCGTAGCCGATCGGCTCCCCAGGCAGCAGGAGCGGGTTGCTCCGGAAGTCGGAGAGCGCGATGACCGTCATGGCCCATTCCCCGACGAACGGCGAGAACGGGTCGCCTCCGGCGGCGTCTTCGAGGGTGTGGAAGACGAGCAGCGACTCGCCGGTCGGGGTGATGGCGATCGAGCCGATCGGCTTCACCAGCGAACGCTCCACCACCTGGTCCGACCCGATGTCCCAGGTGGCATAGCGGTTGACCAACGCCGCGTTCGTGAACAACACAGCCTGATCGCCGGTGGGATCGTACACCAGCGAACCGAACGCGGTGTCCGGCGGAAGGGGCACGATCACCGGCGCCGCGAGCGGATTCTCCACGTCGAGCAGGAAGAGTTGGTGGAGATCGCGGGCCACCACAGCGGCGGTCCCGCCATCGGGCGACAGGTCGAGGTCGGTGGGGTTTCCCCCGATGGGCACGCGTTCTATCGTCTTCCGGTCGAGATCCACCACCGCGATGTCGCTGGCTCCAAACTGGCGTACGAAGGCGTACGACCCGTCGGGTGCCAGCACGACCTCCTCCGCGACCGGCGGGTCGACCAGCTCGGTGGCGATCTCGATCAGCTCGGGGAACGGCGCCGGTTCTCGCAGATCGACGATCGCGAGGTACTGGTCGCTGACCACCGCGGCGGTCGACCCATCGGGCGTGAACACGACGGACTTCGGGTTGAAGCCCACGGCCATCGGGAAGTGCTCGTGGGTCGCCAAGCTGACAAACGACGCCTCGTTGAACGACTGCAGCCCGTCGGCTGGCGGATCGTCGCTCCGCTCCGAGGCGATGTCGTGCCAGAGTACGACGTAGGCCCCGTCGGGCGACATCACCATCTGGTTGAAGTCGTCGCGCACCTCGATCTCGTCGCCCTCGAGGGAACCGGCATCGAGCAGCGTCACGCTGTCCCCGGACCGGTTGAACACGGCCGCGACCGTCCAGTCCGCCGTGGTCTTCACGATGGTGGGCTCATCCCCCACGATCGCGGTCTTGACCTCGAGGGTGTCGACGTTGAGCCGGGTGACCGTGTCCCGCTCCGGGTTCGGGATGAAGACGAAGACGTCGGTTTGAGCGGGAGGGAGCGCCAGCTTGTCTTCCTCGGTCTCGCCAGGCGTAGTCCCGGTCGTGTCGGCATCGGTGTCGCTGTCGAGGTCGGTGTCGCTGTCGCCCGCAAAATCGGCGCTGCTCGGACCGTACTCTGTCTTGGACGTGCCAGAACACGCCGCCACGACCCCTACCCACCATGGCCCGAATCGAAGCGTCCGCATCGGCACTCCCAGCGCCACCACTATGCACGGGTCGTGCCATCCCCGTCCAGCACACTTGAACGCCGCAGACTCTCCGGTGCCCACTCCCGTCCGGATCGAGATCGCGACAATCCCGTCGCGCCGCTCACCCGGCGAGAAGCGCCTCGACCTCACGCAGCCAGGTGGCGAGCTCGATCGGCTTCCAGACCACCCGGGCGCCGAGGACACGGGCCTGCGATTCGGCCTCGGAGCTCGCTTGTCCGGTGAAGAGCATACGACGGGTACCCGGGAACCGCTGGGCCACTACGGCCAGCAGCTCAAGTCCGGTGCGTCCGCCGATTCGGTGATCCGCCACCACGAGGTCGGGACCGGCGGGGAGGCGGTCCAGCACCGTGAGCGCTTCGTCGAACGAGCACGCGGTCTCGACGTGCACCCCGGGATGCGACGCCTGCAGCGCCTCCTGCAGGACGGCGACCAGGTCGGTCTCGTCATCCACCAGCAGTACGGTCGCCACACGGCCTCCGAGGCGGCCCGGAATATCCAGGGTCGGCTTGCATGTCACGGATCGAACGGCTACCGAAGCGACCGGAGTGCCGATGGACGCCCCCTTCGCCCCCTACCCCGCTGGTCGGATGCGGCGGTTGCGCCGCTCCGCTGGCCTGCGCGACCTCGTGCGCGAGCATCGGCTCGATCCCGACGACTTGATCCAGCCGCTCTTTGTGCACGACGGGTCCGGTCCCGACGAGCCCATCGCCTCGATGCCCGGCCAAAGCCGCCTCTCAGTTCGGTCGCTCGAGGTGCTCGCCGCGCGGGCCCAAGCCGCGGGGGTGTGCGCGATCGCCCTCTTTCCGAAAGTCGACGATCGACTCAAGTCGGAGGACGGCCGCGAGTCCTGGAATCCAGACGGGCTCGTTCCCCAGGCCATCCACGCGATCCACGCCGCGGCCCCCGGGATGGCGGTCATCACCGACATCGCCCTCGACCCCTACTCGAGCCTCGGGCAAGACGGGATCGTCGTCGACGGCCAACTCCACAACGAGCGGACGATCGACGCCCTGATCCAACAGGCCGCCTGCCACGCACGGGCCGGGGCCGATATCGTCGCCCCTTCGGACATGATGGACGGTCGAATCGGCGCGATCCGAGGGGCGCTCGACGCCGCGGGGCAGGACAGCACCCTCATCCTCGCCTACGCCGCGAAGTACGCATCGAGCTTCTATGGCCCGTTTCGCGACGCGCTCGACAGCGCTCCCCGGGGCGGCGGGGACAAGAAGACCTACCAGATGGACCCGGGGAACGGCGACGAGGCGCTGATCGAGGTGGCCCGCGACCTCGCGGAAGGCGCTGATCTCGTCATGGTGAAGCCCGGCATGCCCTACCTCGACATCCTTTGGCGCGTGAAGCAGCAGTTCAAACGCCCCACCCTGGCCTACCAGGTGTCGGGCGAGTACGCGATGTTCAAGGCCGCAGGGGCGAACGGCTGGATCGACGAACGGGCGACGGTGCTCGAGGCCCTCCTCGGTTTCCGGCGCGCCGGCGCCGACGCTGTCCTGTCGTACTACGCGATCGAAGTCGCAGAGTGGCTTTCGGGTTAGTCGCCCACGCGGAGGATTGGATGGACATCGGCAAGATCAGCGACCTGCTCGGCAGCGAGGCGAAATCGCTCCTGGAACACCAGTGCCGAACGATCCCACGCGAACGCCTGCACCTGCCCGGGCCCGACTTCATCGACCGGGTTTTCGTTCCCAGCGACCGAAAGCCGGCGGTGCTCGGCAGCCTGTCGCGGCTCTACGGTCACGGCCGGCTGGCTGGCACCGGATACGTTTCGATCCTCCCGGTCGATCAAGGAATTGAGCACAGCGCGGGCGCGTCGTTCGCACCGAACCCGGCGATGTTCGATCCCGAGCGCATCGTAGAGCTTGCGATCGAAGGGGGTTGCAACGCGGTGGCGAGCACGTTCGGCGTGCTGGGCCTCGTCTCCCGGAAATATGCCCACAGAATCCCGTTCATCGTCAAGATCAACCACAACGAGCTGCTCTCGTACCCCAACACCTACGATCAGGTGATGTTCGGCAGCGTGGAGCAGGCCTTCGAACTCGGCGCCGTGGGCGTGGGCGCCACCTGCTACTGGGGCAGCCCGGAGAGCCGGCGCCAGCTCCAGGAGATCGCGGCGGCCTTCGAGCAAGCACACGCGCTCGGCATGTTCACGGTGCTCTGGTGCTACGTGCGCAACGACGCGTTCAAGACGCCGACCCGCGACCACAGCAACTCGTCCGACCTGTCGAGCCAGGCGATCCACCTCGGTTGCACGATCGGAGCCGACATCGTGAAACAGAAGCTGGCCGAGGGGAACGGCGGCTACACCGACGCGGCGCTCCCGAAGTTTGGGAAGACCCACAAGAAGGTCTACGAGGAGCTGAGCAGCAACCACCCGATCGACCTGAATCGATACCAGGTGATCAACGCGTTCATGGGCCGCGTCGGGCTGATCAACTCCGGCGGCGAGTCCGGACAGAACGACCTCGCCGCCGCCGTCCGCACTGCGGTTATCAACAAGCGGGCCGGTGGAATGGGCCTGATCTCCGGACGAAAGGCCTTCCAGAAGCCCTTCCAGGAAGGCGTGGCGCTCCTGAACGCGATCCAGGCCGTCTACGCAAACCCCGACGTGACGGTGGCCTAACGTTGAATCCGGCGCGCTTCCTCATGCCCCTGCTGCTCGCAGGCTGCGCCTACAAGGTCGGCTCGGGGCTGGTGGCCGGCGCACTCGACGAGATCGGCGGGGAGGGCCGAACGGAGGGCGTCGAGCCCATGACCGACGCTGTGCTCGAGCGGCAGGTGCTCGCTGAGCTCGGTCACCAGCTTGGCTCCGGTCTTTCGGCGGGCGCGACCGACATTACCCCCGAGCAGCAGCAGCGCCTCGAGTCGGCGATCGACGGACTCATCACCGTGGCGGCCCTGCGGGCAGGTCAGGGGATCCGCAACGAGGTCTCCCCGCAGATGCGGGAGATGATCCGGAAGGACATCGTGCTCGCGCTTTCGGAAGGCTTTCGGGGCCAGATCGGGGAATCGCTCGAGCACATGGTCGACCGCGTCCTCTCCAGCGCACTCCACCAGGTCAAGACCGAGCTCCGGGACGACGAGCTGAAGTTCGCGCTGTCGGATCTGCTGCGTGAGTCGATCTACATCGCGATGCGCGAGGGACAAGGTGCGATCCCGGGGGTCGGCGAGACGCTCCAAGAGACCTTGACCACGAACATGCTGATGCCCATCGAAGAGTCAGCGGACAAGCTCACGAAAGGGGTGGGCTCGGAGGTCGATCTGCGGGCCAAACGCACACAACAGACCCTGCGTGGCGTGATCTCCGGCCTCGTCCTCCTGAGTTCGGTGGGCATCGTCCTGTACGCGGTCCGCGGCCGCCGACTCGCTCGGGCCCAGGCGATCACCGAGCAGGCCATGGCCGCACACTCCTCGATGTCGGCCGCCCTCGATCTGCTCGACGACAGCACTCGTTCCAAAATCATGGATAAAGCAAACGAATTCCAGGCGAATGCTCCGCCTGCCGGCAAGCCACCCGCCAAGCGCAACGACGACTACTTCCGATGATCGCGCTCCTCTCCACCCTCGCCCTGGCCCAGGAAAGTTGCAGTTACGTCGGCCTCTATGGCGCGCTGGATGACTTGGCGCCCCCGGCGATCGTGGTCGTCGGCGAGCGGAAAGGGACCCCGCTCGACCTGCACCGCGCCGACCGGATAATCGGCCTGCTGGCGCGCCGGGAGGTCCCGGTCACCGTGGCATTCGAGGCGATCGAAAGCGAATTCCAACCCGTGCTCGAGGAGGTGGAGCGCGGCTTGGTCGACCCGACCTCGGCGGGGCAGCGGGTCTCGTTCGCCGACCGCTGGGGCTTCTCGTTCGATGCCTACGCCGGGCTCCTCGAACGGGGCCTCGAAGGCGTCGACCTGGTCGCGGCGGGGTTGCCGTATGGCCTGAAGCCTGCCAACGAGACCGTGCCGGTCCCGCCCGGCTACTACTTCGCGCTCTCCGCCTCGATGGGGGATGCGCCGGTGCCCGTGTCCTTCGAGGAGACCCTGACGAGCGCTTTTGCCTGGCGCTCCCACCAGATCGCCGCGACCGCGTTGGCCGGTTGGAACGGCGAAGGGTACCTCGTGATCGTCGCCGACCGCGCCCTCGTCGAGGGCGGACAGGGCGTCTCCTGGCAAGCCGAACGACTCGCCGACGTCGCGGTTCGATCCGTTGTCCTGGCCAACGCGCAGTCGCCCTGCGCTCCGGGCGACCGCGTGTGGCGCGACCTGTGGGGTCGCTAGCTACTTGGCCTTGGCCTTGCCTTTCGCCTTGTCGCCTTTCTCCTCGCCGGCCATGGGGCCGGTCGGAGCGGGGGCGGCCCGAGCGGCCACCACATCGGCGGGCAGGCAGATCCCGAAGTCGTTGCCCCAACTGTTCCGCTCGTAGGTGATGGCCGCGGCGATCTCCAGATCGCTCATCAGCGTTCCCTGTGGGGTCATCACGCCGTTGAACTTGGCTCCTCCCACTTCGATCTCCCCTTGGAGACCGTGGACGACGAGCCCGGCATGGTGAACGCAGTCGCCCATCCAGTCCTTGCTGCCGACCAGGGGAGGGAAGGAACCCGGGACCCCTTTCCCGTCCTCTTGGTGGCAGGTGATACACGCCAGACCGCCCTTCCCCCCCGTCTTGAACACCTTCTCGCCGTGCTTCATCAGCTCGGCCTTCTGCTCCTCTGGGGTCATGGCCGTGAGGTCCTTGGCAGGCTCCGGCGGAGGCGGAGGCGGCGCCGCAGGAATCGGGGGCGGAGCCGGCGCGGGCGGGGGAGCGCCTCCGCCACAGGCAACGAGCACGAGAGCGACCAGGACCGGCAACATGGTGTGCAACCTCCGTGGTGGGCCGTCTAACCGGACACCGCCATACCGGCTCGCGTCAGCGCGATGCAGGCTGGTACGGCGTCCCCAAGATAGACCGGTCCGATGTGGTGGCTCGCCGGGTTCGCGTGCAGCGGGAGTCAAGCGGGTCGGATCCATGCCGCTCCGGTCTCCGAGACCGTGGGCGACGGATGGGCGGTCGGCGTGCCGGAGGGGGCGCGCGTGACCGTGGATCCGCGGATCCTCCGGGTCGACAGCGCCGACGGCACGATGTGGTTCGACGTGCGCTGGACGACCGAGCCGGCCAACGAGATCACGGCCCACACCTGGGCGCGGGCCACCTGCACACCCCCGATGTGGGACGACCCGTGGGTCACCGACGGGCGGTGGGCCGCCGGCGGGTTGTGCATGATCGCCAACCACCGCTGGTGGATGATCCATGTGCTGGAGAGAGTGGGCGACCGCACGCTTCACACAGCGTTTCTTGCCGATAGTCGCTGGGTCGTCTACGAGGACGCCTGGGTGCTCGCGACCCGCACGGCGCTCAGCTTCGCGGGTGGCGAACACGCGCACGCCCCACCCGACGCCGATGGCCTACGCGTGCAGATCCGCTTGGCGGGTGCCGAGCCCCCGGGCATGATGCCGATCCCGGGCGGGGGGAAGCTCTCCACGCGGATTTTCCCCCACCTCAGCGACCTGTGGGCGGCGCGAGATCGCGCCCCGCCGCCCGACCCCCTCAGCCCCCGATGAACTTCTCGAGCATCGCGTCGGTCAGCCGGGCCGGATGGCCACGCCAGACCACCTTGCCGCCCTTCACCACCACCGCCGCCGGAATGCCCTTGACGCCGTAGTACTCGGACGTGGACTGCCCGGCTTCCTTGGCGATCGGGTAGGTGACCTTCTGGGTCTTGAGGAACTCCGCGACCTGCTCCTCGGTCGAGCCCTTGGTCATCTTGGTGAGCCCCACCATCTGCAGGCCCTTTCCGCTGTACTTGGTGTACGTCTCCTGCAGCTTCGGCACCTCTTGCTTGCAGTGCGGGCACCAGATTTCCCAGAAGACCACCAACGTGGCCTTGTCGTTCGTGAGCGAGGGCGCGGTACCCTGCATCATCTTCTCGACATTCAAGTCCTGGGAGGGCTTTCCGATGACGGCAAGCTCCTCTTCCAGGCGCACCGACGCCCGCGCCGGCCGGGTGTTCGGGTACTTGGCCTTCAGCTCCGCGATCTTGGCCTTCGCCTCGTCGTACTTCATCGCTTCGGACGCCTGACTCGCAGCCTTGAGGAGTTCAGCCGCCGCCTTCTCCTCCTCCTCGTTCAAGGGCGCAGCCGGCCCGGCACCGGGCGCGCCGGGGCGCCCCGCTGCAGCCTTCGCACCGCCCTCTTCCATCTTCGCCACTCGCTGCTCCAGGTCGGCGACCTTGCTAGCGAGGTTGGGATCGGAGCATGCCGCGAGCATCGAAACGATCAGCAGGGAAACCTTCCGCACGAGTCCTCCAAGCGCCCGAACGTCCCAACGCTGAGAGGGATCGCGAGCGGCCGGCCCCTGTAACATACCCCGAGCGCATCTGTCCCGGTCCGACGTCACCAAGGCGTCAGGGCCCGCGCCGAGAAACAGCGGCGTCGGCCCATGAGCCCGTGGAATCAGGCGCCTCGACCGCTGCCAATCACAAGGTTCACCGAAGGGCTCAACGGCTCGTCGGTGCTGTCCCCGGTCGGGGAGTAACGAAGCCGCGGCTCCAGCACGACGAAGAACCGCCGCCCGACCCGACTCCAACCCTGAGACCAGCCGATTCGCGCCGCTGCGGTGGGAGCCACCGTAAAGGCCGTCTCGTCGGGTCCGACCGCCGCGCGCGCGTGAAACTGGAAGGCGGGTCCCAGGGAGAAGCCGATCTGAGCGCCTTTCTGGAGACCGGTAATGTAATCCCAGGCCAGCCGCGGCTCCGCCGCGAGGGTCATGTGCACGCCGAACGGCCCCTCGACGTCACCGACCAACTCCCCCCCGAGGCGGTGCTGGCCGACGTTGCGCCCCCACGCACCGCGGATGCCGATGCCGATCCACGGCGGCACGTCGTCGCGCCAGTACGCCACGTCGCCATAGCCGAATTGCACGCCCAGCTCGTAGCTGCTCCGCGGAGGCAGGCGATCGATCGCCATCGAGGGGATCGGCAGGTCCGGATCCAGCCCCGTGTCCGTGCCGCTGGGGGCGAGGGGGGCGGTGACGTAGGGACCGTCGGCCGGCGTCCCGGGTACATCGGGGGTGGCCGGACCCGGAACCGGAGCCGGAGCCGGAGCCGGAGCCGGAGCCGGAGCCGGAGCCGGAGCCGGATCCTCGGCAAGCGCGGTGCCCACGCCCAACGCACCGAGCACAGCGGCAATTGCGATCAAGGGACCTCCCTCGGCCAGCGGTTAACCTGCCGCCCCGGACCTGGGTGGCGCGTTGACAATCCGTGTTCACACCCTCTCGGCCTCAGTCGGCGTCCCACAGGTTGAACAGATCCTGCCGCGCTTCGTGAAACCGCTCGCGGGTACCGCTCTCGACGTGGCCCAGGAGCTCGGCCACCCGGTCGTTCAACCGGGTCAGCCGAACCGCCAGCACCCGGGAGAGGGCGAACCCCAGCTTGAGGCAGGCGGCGTCGCCGGCCTCGACCAACTCGAGGAAGGCGGTGCGATCCATGGCGAACACCTTCAGCGCGGTGACCGCCCGCACGGTCGCGGTCCGCGGCAAGTCGAGAAGAAAGCTCATTTCGCCGAGGATCTCCCCCGCTCCGAGTTCGGCGATCGAGCGCTGCACACCGGAACCGTCGCGCCGGAGGATCTCGACCTGCCCCTCAAGGATCACCATCATCCGCGGGCCGACCGCGCCCTCTTCCAGGATCAGCGCCCCCTCTTGCCAGTACTCCACCCTGCCCAAGTCGCCCAGTCGGCGCAGCTCGCTTTCCGGCAGGCCATGAAACAGCGGGATGCCGCGAAGGGTATCGGCGAGGTCGGTCATGCAGGCTCCGAGCGTCCCATCCTAAACATCGACCGCGGCGGGATCCAGGATCCCGTCCGCACACAGATCGGCCAGAAGGCCGCGGACCTCCTCCACCGAAGCGTCACACTCCACTCCAAAGGCCACGATGTCCGCAGCGACCATGCCGATCGCGGCGAGTTCCAGCAGCCGTGCCACCGCGCCCGAGACCACCTCGACCCGCACGTCCGGGAGGTTCCATCGGCCGCCTCCCCGGGGCGCGAGCAGCGCGCATTCCGTCGCTCCGGTCGAGGAGGGTGGAGGCCGACCCGCCACCCCGGCCTCGGCCGCCCACGCCACGGTGCCAGCTGGAAGCAGCACGAGCCGGACCCCCGCGGCGAGCCGGATCGGGGCTTCGGCGCGGGGCCCAGCGAGCCGCCGGGCGCGCGCCATCTCGACCTCGAGCTGGGTCACGGCCCGAGCGGAAGGCCCCGCGGCGGCGAGGAGTCGCAGGCCGAGCGCCAGCGGGAGCGAGCTGTCCGACTCGATCGCGCGGTGAAACTCGGGGGACCGAACAAACCCCTCGAGGACACCTGGCGCCGCGAGGCGCACGGCCAAGGGAAACTCGCCCGCCAAGTTTCCGAGCATCTGTTCCGCCCGACCTCGCTCCGCGCCCCACGCGTTCGCATCGACGGCCCGGAGGGCGGCGAGGGTGGACGCATCGATCGTCGGCTCGAGGCCGCCGAGTACCTGGCCCGCAAAGTCGGGGTCGATGGTCATCCGCACCACCAGGCGCTGCACCCGGTCGAGGTTCACGACCAGACCTCCCGGACACGGCGGATCAGCGCTGCGGCGACGGCGGGTGGGTTCCGCTCGCACTCGACCACCACCGCGCGCAGGTTTGGCGCGGCTCGCGCCACCCGAGAGAACAGCGACCAAGTCTCGGGCAGGGGCTCGGGCCCGTGCGTATCCTCGGCGAACCACCTCCCTCCGAGCTCGAAGAGCGCGCTCCCTGCGACGTGGACCTCGACGACCCGCTCCAGCGGGAAGTCCTCCAGCCCCGACGCGGGGTCGAGGCCCATGGCACGGCGGGCGATCGCGAGGTGGGCCACATCGAGCAGGAGGCCACTGTCCGCCCGCTCGGCCACCTCGGCAAAGTAGCGGAGCAGGTCCCAGGGGCCGATCCACACCTGCCCCGGCGGGTTTTCGGGTAGAACCTCGAAACCCGTCCGGTCACGCAGCCAGCGCACGCCGTCGGCCACCCGCACCGCCGACTCCTCACACAGGATCGGCGGAAGCAGGAGCCCGTGCCCGCGATCCCGAGGCCCGATTCGCCAACGGCCCGCGTCCCCACACAACCAGGCCGCGCCGATCGCCTCGGCCGACCGGCCCACCCCGTCCGCCCAGGCAGCGTCGCGGTCGGCTGGGTCTTCGAGGTTGATGTCGAGAAAGTGCCAGGTTGTGCGGCCTCCTCCCGCCACATGGGCGCGAACCGCGGGGGCGACGCCGCGCTCGAGGTCGGCGCCCACCTCCACGAAGTCGACGAGCCCCTGGGCAGAAAGGAGGGCAGGGGTGTCCCCCGCACCGAATTCGGTCGAGATGCCGACCCCGAGACGTGGGATCCGCTCGAGCCGGGCGACAAAACTCACGGTACAGCCGGAAACAAGTCGATGGGGAGGCCGCGGTACAAGGGGCGGATCATGAGCCCGAGGCCGCAGGACATTTGGGCCGACCAGACTGTTTCCCCCGCGGGCGACACCTCGGCGAGGGTGTCGTTGGGGGCGCAGTCCACCAGCACATTGCCGGAGGAAAGCACGGTCGCGCTCCCCTGCCCCGGACAAAAGGACCCAACCGGCCACTCCTCGACCAGGTCGAGTGAGGTGTCGGTGGCCACGAAGCGCATCGCTCGAGAACCCGCCGCCGGGTCATCGTGGTTGTCCCAGAGGGTGAGCTCGCCCGGCCCCCCGGACCGGACGTGATGCTGATCGGCGAAGCCGATCTCGGCAATGCCCGCGGTCGAGGTGTACGGAACCGTCGTGGTCAACGCCGAGTCGTCGTCGCCAACGACGATCCACTCGACACGCCCAAAATCGACCGCCGCTGGATCGCCCACCACGCGAATCAGCGCGTCCTGGAAGCGAAGCGAAACCGTGACGGTCAGGTCGTCGTCGACCGCCAGCGCGTTGCTGTGCGACCAGTCGACCGCACCCGGGAAGTCCTCCGTCCAGTAGCCGCCGCCCGCCGCTCCGCCTTCTACCGGCAGGATGGAATCGGCCATGTGCCACGCACCGAGCTGGTTGCCGAGGTCGTCGAAGACATAGAACCCATCGGCGACGAACGCCGTGCCCTCGACGATCACGGACTCGGCGAACAGGAAGTAGGTCAGTCCGTTCTTCCGCGTCACCTCGTGGTGCAGTGGCGCGTCGAAATCGACGTTACGCGTGAGGAGCAAGGGGACCGTGCCGTCGAACTTCCAACGGACCACGCTGTCTCGCTCCACGAGCGCGAGGACGTCGCCTTCCGGCGTCACGTTGAGCGAACGGAAGCTCGTCGGCGCCGGCGTAATCGGCAGGGCACTCGGCTCCTGGTACCAGCGCACGCGTCCCATCCGGTCGATCACGACCAGCGCCTCGGCGAACGACTGGCACCCGTAGTTGAACAAGACCTGTTCGTCGCCGTGGGCGCCCCCCTCATCGACGGCGACGATCAGGCCCGCGAGGGTTCCGGGCAGCGGGGGCGTCGTCAGCGTTCCTTCGGCGAAAAGGGACGGATCCTCCACCGAACTAGCCTCCCAGCGCCAGGTTTGGTCCGGCGAAAGCCCCCAAACCGGCAGGACCGCATCGGTAGCCGGCCCCTCCGCGGTGAACGCGATCGGGGCCTCAGTTCCGAGCGACAGCGTGACCGCGAGCGTCTGGGCCGACGGGAAGGTCGCCGCACACGACGCCCGGAGAACATTGTCGGGGGCAAGTGCGCACCGAACGGAAAAGTTGCCCGACACGGTGTCGGTGTCGGTGTCGGTGTCGGTGTCGGCGTCGGTGTCCGTGTCGGTGTCGGTGTCGGTGCTCCCGTCGCCGTTCGCCCCCTGGCACCCCAGCACCAGCACGCCGATCCAGCGCATGGCGCCCTCCCCCGCTGCTCGTAACTGGTCGCCCCGCCGGCGGGGCCTTAAGGGCCTGGCTGGGAGGCGAGCGATGGCCAAAGCAGCGTTCCTGGGCACCGGTCTGCTCGGCTCGGGCATGGTGGAGGCGATGCTCGCCCGAGGGGACACGGTCGTTGTTTGGAACCGATCTCTCGAGAAGCTCGCGCCGCTCGTGGCACGCGGCGCCCGACCCGCTGAAAGCCCGGCTGAAGCCGTAGAAGGCGTGACTCGGGTCCACTTGTGCCTCTCGGACGACGCGGCGGTCGACCAGGTCCTCGCCGCGACGGGGGACCGGCTGGTGGGCATCCCTGTGCTCGACCACACGACCGTCTCACCCGCCGGCGTGGTGGAACGGGCAGCCCGGCTCGACGCCGCAGGGATCCCGTACCAACCGGCGCCGGTGTTCATGGGGCCGCAAAATGCTCGGGAAAACACAGGAATTATGCTAGCCTCCGGCCCGCGGAGCCGGTTCGACAGCGTGCAGCCCTACCTCGCGCCGATGACCGGCGACCTCCGCTGGCTCGGCGAACGAATCGACCTCGCGGCCGCCTATAAGTTGTTCGGAAACGCGGTGTTCATCTCCATGGTCGGCGTCCTTGCGGATATCTTCCAGATCGCGCGCGGCGCCGGGCTGCCCGAGACCGCCCCCCTCGAGGTGATCCGGATGATCAATCCGGCCGCCGCCCTCGGAGGTCGCGGGGCACGCATGGCCCGCGGCGAGTTTTCCCCCGCCACGTTCGAGATGGCGATGGCCCGCAAAGACGTCCGCTTGATGCTGGAGACCGCCGCCGATCGCCCGATGCAGGTGCTCCCAGGGATAGCCGCCGCGATGGATCGTCTGATTGCATCGGGCGAAGGCCACCTTGACATGGGTGTCCTTGGGCGCCCGTGACTCCGGGATGCCGCGGCACCGTGCCATCGCGAGGTGAATCCGTTAAGCCGGCCCGCCTTTGGGGATGGTGGGTTCATGAACGCCTTGTTGACAACCTGGGTCTACTCGCCGGTGGTCGCCGGTCTGGCCGGACTGGTGGCCGCCGCGGTCTTCTTCGTCCGGGTGCGGTCGCTCCCCGACGGTAACGAGACGATGAACCGGATCGCCGGGTACATCCGCGTCGGCGCCATGGCCTTTCTCTGGCGTGAGTACAAGGTGCTCGCGGTCTATGCGCTGGTGGTCTTTGGGGTGCTCACGCTGGCCCTCGGGCCGGCAGCCGGGGTGTCCTTCCTCACCGGCGCGGTGCTCTCGCTCGGGGCGGGTTTCGTCGGGATGCGTGCCGCGACCCTGGCGAACGTGCGCACCGCCCGCGCCGCGATGGAAGGCTCCAAGCCCAACGCGCTCGTCACCGCGCTGGACGGCGGAGCAGTGATGGGCCTCTCGGTGGCCGGGCTCGCCCTCGTTGGACTCGGTTGTTTGTACCTCGCGTTTCGTAGCGAGGACCAACTCTCGACGGTGCTTCACGCCTTCGCGGTGGGCGCCTCGTCCATCGCGCTGTTCGCTCGCATCGGCGGTGGCATCTACACGAAAGCGGCCGACGTGGGAGCCGACATCGCCGGGAAGGTGATCGAGAACATCCCGGAAGACGACCCGCGCAACCCAGGCGTGATCGCCGACAACGTCGGTGACAACGTCGGCGACGTCGCCGGGATGGGCGCCGATATCTATGAGTCGCTGGTGGCCGCGATCGTCGCGGCGATGGCGATCGCCTTGACCGCGCCCTCGGCGGGGCTCGAGGCCCTCGTCCCCGGCGCCACCAGCCCCGAACAGGCGCGGGCGATCGGCGTGGCGCTCCCCCTCGTGCTGTCGGCCGTCGGCCTGGTGATCAGCCTCGTCGGCATCTTCGTCGCGCGGGCCATGAAAGCCTTCGACCCGTCCACGGTCCTCCGCTTTTCCCTCGTCGTCCCCCCGCTCCTGATGACCGCCGCCACGTTCGTCATGCTTCCCACCTTTGGCGTCCACCAGGGCGTCACGGTGGCGATGGGGGCGGGCGCCATCGGCGGGGCTGCCATCGGCCTCCTCACCGAGTACTACACCGCCTGGTACCCGGTAAGGAAAGTCGCCGAGGCCTCGCTCACCGGCGCCGGAACCAACGTGATCCGCGGCCTGGCGGTCGGCATGGAGTCGGTGGTCGCCGCTCTGCTCATCGTTGCGGTGGTTGCCTTCGCCTCGAACTACGCGCTCGGCGACCTCGGGCAGTACGGGATCGCGATGTCGGCGGTCGGCATGCTCGCCGGCACCGCCATCGTGATGACGGTCGACGCCTATGGCCCGATCGCCGACAACGCCGGTGGCATCGCCGAGATGGCCGGATTGGGCAAGGAGGTCCGCGACATCACCGACGAGCTCGACTCGGTGGGCAACACCACCGCGGCGATCGGCAAGGGCTTCGCGATCGGGTCTGCCACCCTCACCGTGGTGGCCCTCTTCTCGGCGTTCAGCCTCGAGGTGGACCACGTCCGCGCCGCCGCAGGGATCGCGGCCATGTCACTCGAGATCACCGACCCCAACATCCTGATCGGGATCCTGGTCGGCGCGACCCTGCCGTTCGTGGTCGGCGCCTCGACGATGCTCGCCGTCGGTCGCGCTGCCGGCGCGATCGTCCAGGAAATCGGCCGTCAGTTTGCCGAGATCCCCGGCCTCCGAGAGGGCACGGCCGAGCCCCAGCCGAGCCGAATCGTCGACATCGCCACCTCGGCGGCGCTCAAGGAGATGATGTTGCCCGGCGTCACCGCGGTCCTGGCGCCGGTCGTGGTCGGCTTCGCCATGGGCCCCGAGGCCCTCGCCGGTACCCTCGCCGGATCCCTGGCGGTCGGCGCCTCGATGTCCTTGTTCATGGCCAACGCCGGTGGCGCCTGGGACAACGCAAAGAAGTTCATCGAAAAGGGTGGCCTTCCCGGTCACAAGAAAGGGTCTGACGCCCACAAGTCGGCAGTCATCGGTGACACGGTCGGCGACCCCTTCAAGGACACGTCGGGACCGGCTGTGTCGATCCTGATCAAAGTGATGAGCGTCGTGAGCCTGCTCATCGCCCCGCTGATCGCGAAGCTGTAGGGGCTAGCGGTCGAACCCAGTGATTCTGATCGGTGCCGGTGTCCGGCGCCGGGGGCTCTGGGGGGCGGCGAAGCCAGGCCCCTAGCGGGGTTGCCGGGGCAGGGCCCCTGCGAGGCGCGCGGATTCCGACCGGTCGGAATCCGTGTGCCGAACCGCTAGTTCTCCTCGTCGAAGACCTTCCCCTTCTTACGCCAGGAGAGCCGGTCCGCCCGCTCCTCCTCGGTCTCGGCGAGCTGGGCTGGGCTGGGCGGATACTCGGCATCGGGCGGCAACAGCCCAAAGTCCTCGTACACCACCGGGGTCCCCTGGGGCGCGCCCGGGTCGGCCTCGCGCGGCCCGATCGCCAGAGGCGGCAGGGTGGGGGGGGCCGGAGGCCGATGGCCGGGGGGGAGCCCGCCGAGTGCATGGATCGCAGGTGCGGAGAGCTCGCGCAGCCGGAGGAGCACCGCGTCGAGGCGGTCGGCCAGCGTGCCCGGCATGTCCTGGGTGTAGGACACGTAGAGGCGAAAATTCCCCACTTCCCGATAGAAGGCGTCGATCGACGTGGCGATCTCGACGTCGAGCGAGGTGAGCTCGGCAAACCCGACCGTTGCCCACCGGGAGAACAGGGTGTCGAGGAACGGTCCGCGGTCGCGGTGCCGGCCCCAGACCTCGAGCAGAAGCGGGCGGCGGGTAGCGAGATCCTCGACGATGCGATCGATCTCCATCGCGAGCAAGCGGCGAAACCGGGCGTCGCGCTCGTCGCCCGCGGCAGGGGGAATCATCGGCATCCAACCTCCCGTTCGATCGTAACCTACTCTTCGCCAGGTCGGGCGGACAACGCCAACTGGTAGACCTCGCGTCGCGACCAGCCGAACACCTCGGCCACCACGTCGCGCAGGTCGGAGGCCGCCACGCCGCGAGAAGCCAGCCCGCGGACCAGCGCCGCGACCCGTGCCTGATCCCGATCCGTGGACTCCGGGGTCCCCGCGACCACGAGGGTCATCTCGCCCTTGGTCTCCCCCTCGGCGAGCAGCGCGGTCCGCACCTCCGATAGCTTGCCCCGATGGAACCGCTCCCACACCTTCGTGAGGCTGATCGCCAAGGTCGCGGGGCGATCCCCCCAGGCTTCCACCGCCGCCTCGAGGGTGTCCGCGATCCGGTGCGGGGCCTCGTACAGCACGATCGTCGCCTTCTCGAGCGCCAGCGCCCCCAGCCAGGTGGCTCGGGCAGCGTCCTGGCGCGGGGGAAAACCGGCAAACAAGAACCGGTCGGTGGGGAGACCGCTCGCGGTGAGCGCCGCGAGCAGCGCCGAAGCCCCGGGCACCGGAACGACGTCGACACCCGCCGCGACCGCGCTTCGAACCACGCGAAACCCCGGGTCGGAGCAAAGCGGGGTCCCCGCGTCGGAGACCAGCGCGACGTCGTCGCCCGCCAGGAGCCGGGTGACCAGCTCCCCGGCGACCTTTGCCTCGGCATGGTCGTCACACCGCCACACCTCGACGTCGGTACGACCGAGACGGCCCAGCAGCGACCGCGCGATCCGCGTGTCCTCGGCAGCGATCAGCGGCACCCGCCGGAGCACGTCGGCCGCGCGGGTCGTGAGGTCCTCTGGATTGCCGATGGGCGTCGCGACCAGGAACAGTCGCCCGATCACGGGCTCGTGATGCCCGTGATCGACGAGAGCCGAAGCGGAACCAACTGGGTGGACTCGTAGTAGGCGTCGGCCAGGCACACCGTGGGCGTGCCGAGCTCGACCAGGTCGGGGCCCTTCACTCGTCCGCAGGGCGATTCATAGCCGATCAACCAACCGACTTCGTGGGCGATCGCGTCGTCGTACACCACGTACCAGCCACCCACATAGGGCTCCCAATCGAGCGCCCAATCCCCGCCGGCCAGGACCACTGCGTCTTGCAGGTCGTCCTCCAGCTCGTAGAGCTCACCGGCCGCCAGGCCCCAGGTCTCGGCCTCCAGCACGACGCGTAGGTCGGTCGTGCCATAGTCGGAGGCATCGATTGGCGGGCAGTCGCTAACCCCGTCGTGCAGGTCCAGGGCCCATTCCTGGTACAGCGCGCCGGCCGAGTCCGGCGCCCAGAGTTGGTCGCCGGCGAAGGTATCGCTCCCGTCGTAGGTGACGGTGCACAACGGGGCGAAGGCCCCGTCGAGGAGTTCGAACGTGATGGCGCTCGAGACATCCTCTTCCACACCGTCGCCGTTCGGGTCGTGGCGATAATCCTCGAGCGAGCTACCATTTACGTGCGTGCGCCACGTCACGTTGACGTACTGGGGGTAGAAGGTCCCGCCCAGCGCCGGCCAGACGTCGTCGAAGGCGTCGACCGCCAGGTAGATGCAAGCCAGGTCGTCGGTCGGATCGAGCGGATCGGAGCCCGAGCCCGCTTCGGCACCGTCCGACTGCCCGCCGCCATCCGTGTCTACCACCAAGGGAGAGCTGCGGAAATCGAGGACCTCCGTGCCGTCCCACAGGCCATCGAGGTCGAAGTCGATGGTCCTCGGATCGGTGCCGTTCTCGAATTCTTCGCCGTCCAGCAGACGATCGCTGTCCTCGTCCGGATTGAGCGGATCGAGGGAGTAGATCAGCAGCTCGTCGCCGTCTTCCAGCAGATCCTCATCCGAGTCGGCGGATCGCGGGTCGGTGCCGTAGGTGTTGACCTCAACCCCATCGTCGAGCCCATCGGCGTCGGTGTCGACTTCGGCCGGATCGGTCAGGTAGATGAAGACCTCGCGCCCGTCGCCAAGGCTGTCCCCGTCGGTGTCGGGATCCAGCGGATCGGTGAGGTAGCCGAACAGCTCCTCCTCGTCGGGCAGGCGATCGTCGTCGGTGTCGTCGTTGTTCGGGTCAGTGCCGTAGATCAGGACCTCGTCGCCATCGGTCAACCCGTCGTTGTCGGAGTCGGGGTCGATGGGGTCGGTCGGCCCCGTGGATTCGGTGAGGTCGCTCAGTCCATCGTCGTCGGAGTCAGTGTCGAGCGGGTCCATCCCGTTGTCGAACTCGACGCCATCGAGCACCCCGTCGCCGTCGCTGTCCGGACTCAGCGGATCCGTTCCGCCCCAGGTCTCGAGGCCATCGGGCGCCCCATCCGAGTCGCTGTCGGGGTCGAGCGGCCCGGTCCCGGCGTAGAATTCCTGCCCGTCGTCGAGCCCATCGCCGTCGGTGTCGGCGTCGAGCGGGTCGAGGTTGTAGACCACGGTCTCGTCGCGGTCCGAGAGGCCATCCTGATCGGTGTCGCTCGAGGCCGGATCGGTGTGGTAAATGTAGGACTCTTGATAGTCGTTCAACCCGTCGCCATCTGTATCGGCGTTCGCCGGGTCGGATCCGTGCTCGACTTCCACCGAGTCGAAGACCCCGTCGCCGTCGGAGTCGACGTTGAGCGGATCGCTCTGCCAGGTGTTGACCTCCTCGCCGTCGGTGAGCCCATCACCGTCGGAGTCGGCGTTGCCCGGATCGGTCGGCGGCTCGCTCTCGACCTCAGCGAGGTCGGGGAGCCCATCAGCGTCGGTATCGGAGCTCCTCGGCGAGGAGCCATAGATCTCGACCTCCTCCCAGTCGCGCAACGTGTCGTTGTCGCTGTCCGCGTCGTTTGGATCCGTGTCCCACTCGGTGACCTCGACGTAGTCGGTGGCGCCGTCGCCGTCGGTGTCGGGGTTCAAGGGATCCGTCAACCAGGTGCCGGTCTCCTCGAAGTCGTACAGTCCGTCGCCATCGCTGTCGACCGGATCGCCCGAGACGTCAACGGTGTTCGTCCCCGAGGTGATGATCGCCGTGTCTTCGGACGCTTTCGTCCCGCACGCGGCGAGGCCCAACAGCAGCCACAGGCTCGAGCGAACCATCAACAACCTCCGACGGAGGCAATGTACCTGTAAACGGACAGCGTGTCAGCGGTGATCTTCGATGTAGCGCCGAACGGCCTGATTCGTCCGCCTCAGGTTCGGCTCGAGCAGTCCGACGACGAACTTCTCGAGGGTCGGCGCCGCCGCGCGGGCCACGAAGCCGGGCACCCCCGGCACCCTGTCGGGGTTGATCGTGAATTCCCCCTGCATCTGGAGGATCGTTTCGCCATCTTCCTCGCGGAACGTGTTGAACCCGCGCGCGGTGACCGCCTCGGCGAGGGCCGTGATCGTGATGTCCCACTCCGTTCGCCACTTTGCACCGTCCCAGGTCGCGCGATCGATCCAGGTGAGCATCTCCGGCTTGATCAGGGGCCGAATCACCGCGGGCACGTCGTCGGTGGTGCCAGTCCATAGGTTGACCAGCTTGATCAAAGATCCTTCGACCGAACGACTCTGGACCACGACCGACTTCACGTTCGGGAGGTAGGGCACGAGATCGACGAGCTTGTCGCGGTGCGTCGCATAGACGACCTCGCGGGGGAACGGGATCTCGTCGGTGAGCGAGAACTTCACGGCAGCTCCAGAGGCGAACGGCGCCGTATCCTTGCGCGGCGACCCCCCGCCACCATAGATGCGGGCTTCCGGAGCCCGCATGCCTCTGACGGAGACCGAGATCTCGATCGCCCGCGCCGTAGCGATGGCCCTCTTCCCCCGCGAAGGCGCCATCCCGCTGGATGCCGAGGACGCGGAGGTGGTGCCCTACTTCCTCGACTACTGGGAGCGGTTGCCGAGCCTCGAGCAGACCCAGGTCCGCGCGCTGCTGGCCGCGGTCGAGCTCGGCTTCGCGGCGTGGGCGCGAGATCCACGGGCCCGCTTCACGACGGCCTCGGGCGAAGATCGCTGGTCGTACCTCGAGAGCTGGTCAAAGACCGCGAACCACATGCAGAGAATGGTGTTCGAGGGCCTGCGCACGATGTTCCTGCTCGGCTACGTGGACTCCCCCGCGGTGCGCCGAGCGATTGGAAACACCGGCGACGGCGGCCCGATCCCCGAGCCCCTGGCCATCCCCTCCGGCCCGACCGCCGAAGCCTAGGAAAAACCATGAAACCGAGCGACGTACAGAAGCGCTGGTCCACCGATCAGCTCATCATGGGGGTCGAGGTTCCGGAGTGGTTCAACCTGCTCCAGCGGAACAAGTACCGCATCGACCCGACCTACCTGCACCGAGCCGCGTGGATCAGCGCCTGGAGCCTTCCCATCACCCTCGCCGGCCGCAGCGAGGACGCGATGTATGGCCGACAGCTCGCCGCCATGGAGGGCCTGTCGCCGACCCCGCTTTTCGTTCTGGGCCACTGGCGTTCCGGAACGACGCACCTCCACAACCTGCTGGGTCGCGCGCCCGGACACACTTTCACCAACGTGATGCAGGTCGTTTTCCCGACCTGTTTCTTGGTCGCGGACCAGATCCTGCCCAAGCTCCTCCCGAACGCCCTGGGAGAGACCCGCACCTACGACAACGTCAAGCAGGGCTGGCACGAGGCCGCGGAAGACGAGATCGCCCTGGCCAAGCTCACCGGCCTGTCGCCGTACATTTCGTTCATGTTCCCTGGAAACGCGAGTAAGTACGAGAAGTACATCGACTTCCTCGAGGCGTCCGGCGACGAGCGGGCGCGTTGGAAGGATGCCTTCCTCTACTTCCTCAAGAAGGTGTCGCTGCAGACCGGCGGCAAGCGGATCGTGGTGAAGTCGTGCACCCACACCGCGCGGATCCGGCTGCTGCTCGAGATGTTCCCGAACGCGAAGTTCGTACACATCCATCGCCATCCCTATGAGGTGTATGCCTCGACGCTCCACATGCGCCGTCACACCGACTGGGAGAACTTCTTCCAGGTCCCGGAGATGGACTGGGACGTGGAGCGCAAGCGCCAGACCCTGCTGCTCGGCCAACGGATCTTCGACCGGGTGATCGAGGATCGGCACCTGATCCCGAAGGAGAATTTCGTGGAGATCCGCTACGAAGAGCTCTGCGGGAACGAGTTCTCCTGGATCGAACGGATCTACAAGCAGTTTGAGTTCGACAACTGGCCGGCCACGAAGGCCGCGCTGGCACCGTATGTCGAGGGGCTGAAGGGCTACCAGCGGAACGCGCTGACGATCGGCGAAGAAGACCGGGAAGACGTGTACCGGGAGTGGCGCGCGGTGTTCGACGAGTACGGCTACGACCGGGAGTATGCGGTCTAGCGCGGCGGATCCGAAGTCTCTCCCTGGTTCGGCCGAGCCATTCGCTGTTAGCCGTTACGTCTCGGACGCCGATCCCGCGGCGATGGCGATGAAGAGCGCCAGCTCGCGCTCCCCGTCGCGGCCGAAGCCCTCCGCAACATTCGTGGGGACCGACGCCGCCGAACGGCGAAGCTGGGCGATCAGGCCGAATCGCTCATCGCTCGGGAAATCCTTGGTCACCCGGTAGACATCGAGCGTCAGGCGGTGAGCTTTCTGCCAGACCTGCAGGTCTCGGAAGTCACGCATCTGGTCGGTCCGTCCGTGCTAACGGCTAACGGCTAACAGCTCATCGCTAACGGCTCGGGAAGGACCTCCGGACCGTCGCACTGGCGCCTGTCGAACGCGGTTCGATCGCTCCCCGGTAGACCGCCCGCACCCCGCGGACAGGTCGGCGTCGTCTGGCTCCACCGGCGCGCAGGCCTCGTCTAAGGTGCGCCCCACCCGTTGCCCCAGATCCGCCAGGGGCTTACTGGAGCGCCCCTGTTCGGAGGCGGCCCATGAGCACGTTCAAGGATCGGATCGAGGAATACCTCACGTCCTCCGCCCATCTTTCCAAAAAGCACATCCACCCGCGACTCGCGAAGATGTTCGAGTTGGGTGGGATGAGCGCGGTGTTTACCCGGGCCGAAGGCCAGTACATGTGGGATCAGCACGGGGATCGCTACCTCGACTGGCTGTCCGGCGGCGGCGTGTACTTCATGGGGCGGAACAACCCCCAGATCGCAGAAGCCCTGCAAGACGTGATGTCGATGAACCTGCCGAACCTCTCGGTGGTCAACGCCAGCGTGCTCGGTGGGCTCCTCGCCGAGAAGCTCATCGAGATTGCCGGCCCACAATTCACCAAGGTGCAGTACAGCAACTCGGGAGCCGAGGCGACCGAAGTGGCCGTTCGGTTCGCCCGCCAGATCACCCGCCGGCGCCGGTTCCTCTACCTCGAAGGCGCGTTTCACGGCCGCAGCTACGCCGCGATCAGCATGTGCGGCTTCGCCTCCATGCGCGAGAACATCGAGCCCGCCATGCCCATGTGCACGCCGGTCAAAGCCGGCGACGTGGCCCAGCTCCGCCGCGAGCTCAAGTACGGCGACGTAGCCGCGTTTATCTTCGAGCCGATGCAGGGGATGACCGGCAAGGTCATCGACCCGGCCTACCTCCGCGAAGCCGAGGCGCTGTGCCAGCAGTACGGCACGGTGATGGTAGCCGACGAGATCCAGTGCGGGCTCGCCCGGACCGGTTCGTGGTTCATGACCCGCGAGCTCGGAATTCGGCCCGACATGATGACGGTGAGCAAGACCCTATCGGGCGGCTACGTTCCGGTCGGCGCGGTCCTGGTGAGCGAAGCGATCTACGAGAAGGTGTTCTCGGGCTTCAGCTCGGGACTCGTGTACTTCTCCACCTTCGCCGAGAATAATCTTGCGATGGCAGCCGGCATTGCCACGCTCGAGTACCTCCAAGAGATCGACGCGTGTGGCCAGGCCAAGGCCAAGGGCGAGCTGATCCGGTCTGGACTCGAAAAGCTGGCCGCAAAGTATGATGTGATCGGGAACCTCGAAGGCGCGGGCATGATGCAGACGCTGTACTTCAAGGACAGCGCCAACGCGGTCCTCGCTGCGCAGCAGAACATCATGAGAGGCGTGGATTCCGGGGCCTTTGCCGCGGCGGTCCACGTGGACCTGTTCAAGCGCCAGCGCGTGGTCGCCCAGATCCCCGGCCCAGGGGTCAACGCGATCAAGGTCCTCCCGCCAGTCATCACCACCGAGGAAGACATCGCTTACTTCCTCGCTGCGCTCGACGACACCCTGGCGCGTTTCTACAGCCCGTCCACCGGCCCAGTGGTGTCGCTCACCCGCGGGGCCGTGGAGTCGAACCTCAAAGCCGTCCAGGCCCTCCTTCCCCAGGGCGCGATCCCCGCACTCTTCCGCATCGGGGCTGACGACGCAAAAAAAGCCCAGCCCCTGAGCTGAACCCGCCGTCGGCGGACCGCGCAGGGGTGAAAGGACTGGCCGACTACACCGGCCCGGTGCTCGAGTCGTGCGATGTGCTCATCGTCGGCTCCGGACCGGGCGGCGGCACGCTGGCGTGGAAGCTCGCCCAGTCGGGCCTGTCGGTCACGGTGGTGGAGGCCGGCAGCTGGGTCAAGACGTTCGAGAAGGACTTTGGCAAGACGATCGCGAGCCACTTCTGGGACGGCGGGATGCGCGCGGTCCGTGGCAACGTCACGTTCCCGACCCTCCAAGCGCGGGCGCTCGGCGGCGGTTCGGTGTTTAACTCCGCGATCTGCATGCGCCCGACCGCGTCGGCGCTCGCGCGATGGCGCGCGGATCACGGGCTGGCGGACTACACCGAGGAGGCCCTCGCCCCCCACTTCGACGCGGTCGAAGCGTTCTTCGACATCCACCCGGTCGCCGACGAGGTGATGGGTCGCCGCAACGAGCTGTTCCGCGATGCGTGCAACACGCTCGGATGGTCGGTGGAGAAAGTGCGGCGCAACGAGCGAGGCTGCGTCGGCTCGGCCGAGTGCATCCTCGGGTGCCGGAACGAGGCGAAGCTCTCCCTCGATCGCCGCGGGATCAAGGAGTTCGTCGAGGCGGGCGGGCGCGTGCTCACCCACCTGCAGGTCGACCAGCTCCTCATCGAGAAGGGGGTGGCGAAGGGCATCGTCGGCCACGTGGTCGATGGGCGGGCGACCCCGCTCCACCACGCCCGGATCCACGCCAAGGTCGTGGTCGTGGCGGCCGGGGCCATCAACACCCCGGCGATCCTGCGGCGGAGCGGGCTCCGCGACCGGTCGGTCGGCGACAACCTTCGCTTTCACCCGTCGGGCTACCTCGTCGGGATCTTCGACGACCGCGTCTATCCATGGACCGGAGCCACCCAGGGCTACCACTCCACCCAATTCCTGAACCAAGGGATCAAGCTCGAATCGCTCTGGGCCACCGCCCCGGTGTTCGCCCAGCGGTTTCCCCTCGGGGTGCGCCAATTCAAGCGCCTGCTGAAGCGCTACGACCGTGCCGCGGTCTGGGACACCTGGGTCTCTGCCGAGGATTCCGTAGGAAGAGTCGGAGTTATCCCGGGCACCAACAAGCTCGACATCCAATACGACGTGGGGCGAGGCGATTTGCGGCGCTTGCAGGAGGGCAACGCGCTCCTCGCCGAGCTGTTCGCGGCCGCCGGTGCCCGCGAGGTGCTCACCGGGATCAAAGGGTTGCCCGAGGTGATGGACGCCGCGGAGGCCCCCCGCATCCTCCGCGAGGCGAAGCTGCTCCCGTCCGACCTCCCCTGCGGGAGCAACCACGTGATGGGCGGTGCGGTAATGGGCGCAGATCCGACCAAGTCGGTGTGCGATGGGTGGGGGGCGGTCCACGGCACCGCGAACCTCTACCTCTGCGACACGTCGATCTTCCCGACCTCGCCAGGGGTCAACCCGATGCTCACCGCGATGGCGCTCGCCCACCGGCTCGGGGAAGTGCTTCCCGGGCGGGTCTGATGTCGCGCCGCGAGGCCATGGAGGCCATCGCCCGGCGCACGCAGGACGAGATGTGCGCCGCGCTGGCGTCGCTCGATGGCGCGGCGTTCGTCGAGACGAGCTGGGAGCGGGACGGGGGAGGAGGCGGGCGAAGCCGCGTGCTGCAGGAAGGAGCGGTGTTCGAGAAGGCCGGGGTGGGCGTGTCGGTGGTGCACGGCGAACTCACTCCCGCGGCAGCGGCGAGCATGCGCCCCGGTCGAGCGGTGCCGACCGACCTCCGATTCTTCGCGACCGGGGTCAGCATGGTGGTGCATCCGCACAACCCGTTCTGCCCGACGTTTCACGCTAATTTTCGCTACATGGAGGTCGGCGGGCTGGGTTGGTTCGGCGGGGGGGCGGACCTCACCCCCGCGTACCTGTTCGACGACGACGCCAGCCACTTTCACCGAACGCTCAAGGCCGCCTGCGACGGCCACGACCCCGCGTACTGGCCGCGCTTCAAGGCCTGGTGCGACGAGTACTTCTTGATCGCCCACCGGGGAGAGCGACGCGGCGTGGGCGGCTTCTTCTTCGACGACCTCGAGGCGCCAATCGAATTCATCGACGATTGCGCCGCAGCCCTGGTGCCGGCGTACCTGCCGATCGTCCGCCGGCGCCTCGACCACCCGTGGACCGATGCGCACAAGCGCTGGCAACAGCTCCGCCGGGGCCGCTACGTCGAATTCAACCTGGTCTATGACCGGGGGACAACCTTCGGGCTTCGCACGAACGCCCGAGTGGACGCGGTCCTGATGTCGCTCCCGCTCACCGCCCGCTGGGAGGTCGGCCACGAGCCGGCGCCCGGCAGCGAGGAGACCCGCCTCCTCGAGGTGTTGCGCACCCCGAGAGACTGGGCCTAGCCCTCTTTTCGGGGGCCGGGCCCCCACGCCCGCGGGCGGGCGGTCCGGGACTCCAGGAACCGGGCGAGCTGGTGAAAGTCACTCCCCGGCTTCACCAGGCGCACCCGAGTGCGGAGCGTCACCGGATCGACCAGATCCCCAAACGGGACGTACTTCAACTCGAATTGCCCACTCGTGCTGATCATCACCCCGTCGTGGCCGTGTTCGAGGAGGGCTTTGGTTGCCCCGATCCCGAGCTGACTCGCCAGCATGACGTCGAACGCGTGCGGCGGGGCGGCGCGCGACTCGTATCCGAGCTGTAGCCCGGTAACCTTCTTCTTTCGCCCCGTTCGCGCGGCATAGCGCTCGGAGACCAGGCCGGCGAACGTACGCCCCAGGTCCACGGCGGCGAGCACCACCCGTCCCTGGTCGTCCCGCCGGGTGGTGGTGCCCGGCGCGAGCAACTCGGCCAACCCTTCGGCCAGCACCACGACCCCGTAGTGCTTCCCTTTCCCCTCCCGCGCGACCATCGTATCGACGATCTGATCGACCACCCGCCGGGGATCCAGGTGTCCCGCCGCGGTCTTCCACCCCGCCGGGATGTCCTCCACCCCGATGGTCAGGTCCGCTTCGCCGGCGATCCCCACGCCGTACGCCAGCCAACCGGCCCGCCGGCCCATCGTCTCGACGAGGAACCAACCGCTCGTCGCCTGCGCGTCGGCGCGAAGGTTGTGCAACTCCCTCGCCAGCACGTCCACCGCGGTGAAGAAGCCGAACGTGAAGTCGATCCCCGGGTAGTCGTTGTCGATGGTCTTCGGCACGTGGACGATCGCCACGCGCGGCTCCTCCGGTGGCAACCGGCGCTGCATCTCCACGAGCAGGTTCGCCGTCCGGAGCGTCCCGTCTCCGCCGATCGAGATGAGGGCCTGCACCCCGGCCGCCAGGAGCCCCGCCCGCACCGTGTGGAGCGGACCGAGCCGAACAGGGTCGTCGAGATCCGCCACGGTTCGGATCTCCTGTCCCGGACCGACGCGCGAGGTGCCGATCACCACGCCGCGCGAGCTGCGGATCCCCCGGAGGTCATCGTCGCCGAGCAGGCGGTAGTGCTCGTCGGCGAGGAGCGGGGCCTTCGAGGGGTCATACGCCGCGAGGTTGCTGTACCCGTGGTAGAAACCCAGGACCTCCACCCCCGCGTCGAGGAGCGACACCCCGGCAGCGGCAATGACCGCGTTGGCCGCAGGTGCAGGCCCGCCGGCAAACAAGATCCCGACCCGGCGGATGGTCAAGCGCTCCCCCCCCAAACGCCACAACCCCCCTCCGCAGCTGCGGAAGGGGGCTGACCTGGCATGTGGTGACCCGGCTTAGGTGCCCGAGCCGTCCGTAGGTTCGGACCCGCCCGAGGTGGTGTCGGTGTCCGTGTCCGTGTCGGTGTCGGCGTCGCCGATATCCGGCGCCGTGACGGTTGTTTCCTTGTCGGTGCCTGCCGGGTTGGAGCAGGCGACGGAAACCGCGGCGAGGGAAGACAAGGTGAGAATACGCATGGCAACTCCGGGCAGTGCGGCGACTGCACCATCAAGGGAAAACAAACTCAGGTACCGGAACCGTCGGTCGGGTTGGACCCACCGGTGGGCGGCGTGTCGGTGTCGGTGTCGGTGTCGGTGTCCGCGTCGTTGCCGTCGGGCGGCGCCGTGGAGCCGGTATCCGGTTTGTCCGTCGTGCCCGTGCAAGCGGACATCGACAGCGCAAGGAACGCGGTTGGGATGATCCTCATCTGAAAACCTCTCGTGCTCTCGTGGTCTGCGGGCCGGTCCACTCGGAACCAGCGGTCTGGCGCAGATTAGCGTAGCCCTCCCGAGTTGTCACTAGAAGTCTGAGAGCAACTGGCTGGCCATCCGGGGATCGGCTCGCGAATCCTCTCGGGCTTACGTCGATAAAGTCCCGGTTCGGTCGAGATCGACCCAGGCCAAGATCGCAATGCGTCCATTGTTCTGCTGGTGCTGCCTCCGGCTCCGAAGGATCCACTCGGACAGAAAAGAATCTGCGATTCACGGGCGCCGTGACGCGCGGGAGGCCAGTTCCCAAGCCTGCAAGCCAGAGACCACGTGGCACAGCCAGCCGAGACATCCGCCGGTCCCGATCCAGAATCCCGGGGTGAGGAGCAGCCAGGCGATCCCCCATCCCGGAGACCCGGCGTAGAGCTGGCCAAGGCCGGGAACCACCAGCGACAGCACCGCGGCGATCCCCGGTCGGTTGCCTTCGCGGGCCAAGATACCTCCTGACCCCGACCTATCCGCCAGATACAGGGACCGCCCGGAGGTGGGGATGGATGAGGTCCCGCGAAGCGCGCGCGTTGCCGCCGCATCGGTCAACCAGACGGTAGGGGATTGGGACGGCAACGTGGCCCGGTTGCGGGCAGCGATCCGCGCCGCGCGCGAGGCGAGAGCGCGGCTGCTCGTCCTCCCCGAGATGTGTATCCCCGGCTACTCGCTCGGCGATCGGCTGCTCATGCGTGGAACGATCGAACGGAGCTGGCAAGCGCTGCAGACGCTGCTGCCAGACACCGCGGGGCTGGTCGTCCTCGTGGGGCTACCGGTGGGTCACCGCGGGGTCCTGTACAACGCCGTGGCGGTGCTCGCCGATGGGGCGATCGTCGGGGTCGTCCCAAAGGAAAACCTCGCGACCGGCGACGTGCAGTACGAGAACCGATGGTTCTCGGGGTGGCAGCGCGGTCGGGTGGAAATCCTGGAGTGGGATGGGCTACAAATCCCCTTCGGAACGCTGATCTTCTCCGCGCGAGGTCTAGGTCGCTTCGGGATCGAGATCTGTGAGGACGGTTGGAAGGGCAGCCGCCCTGGATCGCTGCTCGCTCTGGCCGGCGCACATCTGATCGCCAACCCGTCGGCGTCGTGGTTCGTGCTCGGAAAACACCGCGTTCGGCGAGAGATGGTGACCCAGATCTCTCGCGAAGACCACGTGGCGTATGTCTACGCCTCGCTTCTGGGCTGCGACGCCACCCGGCTGATCTTCGACGGCACGGTGCTGATTGCCCAGGACGGCGTGGTGCTTGGCGAAGGCCGCCGTTTTGCCTTCGGTTCCGATGTCGAGCTGGTCGCTCGCACCCTCGACCTCGGCGCACTCGCCCACACCCGATCTGAGGAGGGAAGCTGGCGCGAGCAGGTCGAAGCCCTCGTGCGCGGCGACTTCGGCGAGATCCCGCCCGTGGTCGCCATACCCGGGGATTTCTCCACCGACGACGCCCCGCCGGCCCCGCCGCCCTACTGGCTGGAGGGCACCGATGCGAAGCCGGTCGATCCCAGCCTCTCCTGGCTGGCAGAGGCTGGGCTGATCCCCCGACAACCCGAGGAGCAGGATCTGCCGCACCTCGAGCTCGAACTCGCGCTCTGTACTGGGCTCGACGAGTACACTAGAAAGTGCGGAATCCCAGGTTTTACACTGGCACTTTCCGGTGGCCGCGACTCAGCAATGTGCGCGCTCCTGGTGGCCCGGATGTACCATTACCGGCACCGCGACGCCGCGGCCGCGCGCGCCGCCCTCGCGGAGCACTTCACGTGTGCCTACCTCGCGACGGAAAACAGCAGCGCCGCGACGCACTCCGCGGCCGAGCGGGTTGCGGTAGGCCTTGGCGCCCGATTCCTCGACGGGGACATCCAGGCAGCGGTGGACACGCACTTGGCGATTGCCGGCGCCATGAGCGGAACCGCGCTCTCGTGGGCAAACCCGGCGCACGACGTCCCGCTGCAGAACGTTCAGGCCCGACTCCGCGGGAGTTTGATCTGGCTGTTCGCGAACCTGCAGGGCAACCTGCTGATCGCCACGTCCAACAAGTCCGAAGCCGGCGTGGGATATGCCACGATGGACGGAGACACCTCGGGCGGAATCGCCCCGCTGGCCGACGTG
Organism: Pseudomonadota bacterium; assembly: GCA_947490265.1. Classification (GTDB taxonomy): domain Bacteria; phylum Myxococcota_A; class UBA796; order UBA796; genus CANLGQ01. Next base: position 42,574 of record CANLGQ010000002.1, read on the forward strand.
CCGAAGAGCCTCGTGATCGTGTGGCTCGCCTGGGCGCGGCGGTTCCACGCGCTGCCGTTCCTCGACGACGTTGCTGCGGTGCCCGCGACGGCGGAGCTCCGTCCGCCCGGTCGAAGCCAGACCGACGAAGACGACCTCATGCCGTTCGGGATCCTCGACCAACTCCTGTACCTCTTCGTCCAACGCGGTCAGGAGCCCCTGGAAATGTTCCGGACGCTGTGGCCGACGGTCGGGGGCCCCTCCTACGCTGGCGACGCCCGCGCGTTCGCCGCCCACGTCCGCAAGTTCGTCCGCCTCCTGTGCGCCGCCCAGTGGAAACGAGAGCGGTTCGCGATCAGCTTCCGCGTCACGGCGTTCGACCTTGATCCCAAGACCGGCTTCCGGTTTCCGCCGGTCCAGGCGCCGTTCACCAAGGAGCTGGCCGAACTCGACGCCTACGTCGAAACCCTGGCCTGAATCGGCCAGCAGCGGGCGTGGGTCACCTCGACCCCGATGCGGGTTCCCTTTTCCAGGCCGAGGAGCAGGCTGCTCCTCCGAGGAAACTGAGCGAACAAGGCCTGACCGCCATCGAGAATGGCCTCGACGCGTACCCGGTCGCCCATCGGCAGGATTCGAGCCACCGATGCAATTCCAGGGTTCATGCACCAGAATTTAAGGTCATAACTTCGGATCACCACGCGGCACGCGCCGTCGCGCGCCGGCCAGGCCATACCCAGCGGCCCCACCCACACCGTGCCGTCGCGGACCACGCCGTCGAGCAGGTTGACGTCCCCGATGAACTGAGCCACGAATTCAGAGGCCGGTTCGTCCAGGATCTCCACCGGCGTGCCGGCCTGTTCGATGCGCCCATTCCGACAAATGAACACGCGATCGGCGATCGCGAAGGCTTCGTCCTGGTCGTGGGTGACGAGGATCGAGGTAATGGGCACGTCGTCGTGCAGCCTGCGGAGCCACTGGCGAAGCTCCTGTCGAACCTGCGCGTCCACCGCGCTGAACGGCTCATCGAGGAGCAGGAGCTTCGGCGCCGGAGCCAGCGCGCGCGCCAGTGCCACCCGCTGGCGCTGACCTCCGGACAGGCTCGCCGGAAACCGCCGCTCGAGGCCCCCCAGGCCCATCAGCTCGAGCAACTCGGCCACTCGGGCGCGGATGAAGTCCGGGGGGCGCCGCCGGACCGACAACCCAAAACCGATGTTTCCCGCCACATCGAGGTGGCGAAACAAGGCGTAGTGCTGAAACACGAAGCCCACGTCTCGGTCTCGCGCGTGAAGGTGATCGACCCGCTGGCCCTCGAGCCAGACCTCCCCTGCGTCGGCGCGCTCAAGCCCCGCAATGATCCGTAAAATCGTACTTTTTCCTCCCCCAGACGGCCCCAGCAGGCACACGAGCTCGCCCGCCTGGACCGCGAGCGAGACATCGTCGACGACCGGTCCCGCGCCGAACGAACGGCTCACCCGATCGAGTCGAATGCTCATCGCGAGGTCCGGCGCTGCACTGCGCTCATCAGCAGCACGCTCGTCGCTGCGAGCACCAACGCCATCCCGAAACCAGCAGAGGTCTGCCGCCCCTCGATCGCGGCGTGGATGTACGTGGTGGCCGTCATCGTGCGGTTCGTGATGGCCCCGCCGAGCACCAACACCGCGCCGAACTCGCCCAGCGCGCGCGCAACGGTCAGCGTCACGCCCAACACCACGCCGTGCCGGATCTTGGGCAACGTCACGCGCCAGAAGGATTGGGCCGCCGTTGCACCCAGGGTTGCCGCGACCTCCTCCTCCACCGTGCCGACCTCCTCCGCCACCAGGGCGACCTCGCGCACAGTGAACGGCAAGGTCACGAACAGGGTCGCCACGATCGCCCCGGGGACGGCAAAGGCGACCTGCACATCCAACCTCTCGAGGACCGGCCCCAGGAAACCAGTGCGACCAAAGAGCAAGAGGAAACCAAGCCCGGTCATGACCGGCGACACCGCCAGCGGCAGGTCGACGAGCCAATCCAACAGGCGGCGACCTGGAAAGCGATGTCGTACCAAGGCGAGGCCACCGACCACGCCGAACACGCCGTTCACCGCCAGAGCGATCGCAGCGACGGCCGCTGACAACCCGAGGGCGTTGACGGCCTCCCCGGTAGAGAGTCCCGCCACCGCCTCCCAGGGCGCCCGACCCACGGTCGCCACGAGCGAGATCAAGGGAAGAACGACGACCAACCCCAAGAAGCTCACCACGGCACCGGCGATCGCCCACTCGACCCCATGCGTCGGCCGGGCTTCAGCCACGACGCCCCCCCAGGAAGCGAACGAGCACGCCACCCAGCGGATTCAAAGCGAGCGCAAGCAGGAGAAGCAACGCCGAGACCGCGGCCGCGTCCCCAGGATGCCCCGCCTCCACCTCCCCGAGAACATAGACCGACGCGGTCAACGTCTTGCCCGGGAGGTTGCCGGAGACCGCGGCGATGGAGCCGAACTCGGCGAGGGAGCGCCCGAACGTCTGGACAGACCCCGCGGCGATCGCCGGAAGGATCGCGGGCAGGACCACCGTGCGCCACGTGCGCCAGCGCCCGGCACCGAGCGACGATGCTGCTTCTTCCTCGGCAGGATCCAGCTCGCGGAGCACCGGTTCGACGGCGCGGACGACGAAGGGGAGCGTGACGAAGAGGAGCGCCAGCACAATCCCCGGTCGCGCGAACGCGATGTGCAGGCCCAGGCCGGCAAGACTCGACCCGACCAGCGTTTGAGGGCCGTACAGTCCAACCAGCACCACCCCGGCGACGAGCGTGGGGACCGCGAGGGGAAGGTCGACCACCCGCGAGATCCAGGCCCGGCCGGGAAGCGCCCATCGAACCAGCCACCACGCAATGGCGGTGCCCATCGCGGCGTGAATCGCGGCGGCGAGGGCGCTGGTCCATAGCGAAAGAAAGATAGCGTCGGACGCCGAGGCACTTCCGATCGCCCGAAAGGCCCCCATGCCCTCCATCGCGGACCGGAGGAGCACCGCGAGGATCGGGCCGCCCACGAGCAGCGCCACCCAGCAGCCGAAGAGGCGAACGCTCGCGGGCGCCCCCGCATGTACTGGCAACGCTGAATTCTGCCGGATCGAGCCGGGTCGGCTCCCGCGCATACCGCTCCCTACGGCTATCATTTGCACGCCCTGTGCCAGGAGGATGGGTTGATCGAAGTGGTCCTGCGTGCCGTCGGCCGCTCCTATGGGAACCGCTCCGCGATCGCGGGCGTCGATCTGGAGGTGCGCACGGGCGAGGTCCTCGCGCTCATCGGCCCGAATGGGGGGGGAAAGTCCACCCTGCTGCTGATCATCGCCGGCCTCGTCACGCCCACCGCAGGCGTGGTGACCCGCACCCGGAGCGACGCCCGCATCGGGCTCATCACCGCGGAGCCAGGGCTGTACCCCTCTCTCACCGGGAGGGAAAACCTACGCTTTTTCGCAGGCCTTCATGGCCTCGATCCGCTCGAGGTCGATCGCCGGGCCACCGTTCTCCTGGGAGGCTGGAACGTCGCCGATGCGCTCGATCGCCGGGTGGCCGGGCTCTCGAGCGGCACACGCCAAAAGATCTCGCTCGCCCGCGCCCTGATCTTGTCGCCCCAGATCCTCCTCCTCGACGAGCCCACGGCGAACCTCGATCCCGAGGCCACGGGCGCAATCCACCAAGCCTTGCGCACCGCCGCCGACGCCGGGACCGCCGTCGTGCTCGCCACCCACGACCTGCACGCCGCCGAGCAGGTCGCCGACCGGGTAGCGGTGGTCGCGGGAGGGATCCGACGCATCGAAGCGCTGGGGGGTCCCCGGCACCCGCCGCTCCCGACCCGACTCCACACCTGGTACCACGAGGCGGTCCCGTGAGGCCGGTGTGGCGCATCGCCCGCCGCGAATGGATGGAACAGGTGCGCCAACCTGGCGCGCTCCTAGCGCCGATCCTCACCTTTCTGGTGATCGACGGCGTGGTCGCGGCCGTGGCCCTCCTCCTGGGACAGATCACCGCCACGGCCTCGCCGGACGACCTCCTCGCGCGGTTGGGCGTGCAGGCCACGGTGCTCACCGGCGCGGCGAGCCTCGTCGTCCACACGCACGCGTTCCTCGGCTTTTCTCAGCTGATCGGCCTGTGCGCCGTGAATGCGGGTCACGCTGTCCTCCACGACCGCCAGCTCGGGACCCTCAGCTTCCTGCTCCTGGCGCCCCTGCGCCGCTGGGAATTCCTTTGCGGGAAGCTCCTCGGATCGACGGCGATACCGCTGATCGCCGGGAGCGTACTCAACCTGGCGGGAGCGCTCGTGCTCGCCACGTCGGCCCCCACCGCGGCTGCCGGTGCCGGCCTGCTCCCCACCGAACCAGCCTGGTGGGTAGCCTGGGCGCTGGGATGTCCGGCCTGGTGCCTCCTCGTATCGGCCGTCGCCACCGTCGTCGGTGCGCTCAGCCGCGACGTGCGGAGCGCACAGCAGGCGGTGTGGTTCGTCCTGTTGTTCTCCGCGGTCTTCGCGAGCACTCTGCTCACCGCGCAGATGGCCGCCGGGCCGTGGGCCGAGCTCGCGGTCGCGGGGGTCGGCGCCGGGGGAACGATCGTGGCGATCGCCACCGGCGCGGCGGTCCTCAGTCGCGACCTCTGGCGCTAACTACCAGACTTCGCAGCGATCGACCGGCGCCATCGGAGAGCCGGGAGCGCATTTGAAGGCCTCTGCGAACGCGGGGTAGTTCATCACCGCCCCGTTCACCCGAAAACGACCGGGCGAGTGCGGATCGGACAGGACCCTCGCCTTCTCCGCCTCCGGACGGGCGAGGGTACACCAGCCCTGCGCGTAGGCGACGAAGAAGAGCTGATCCGGAGTAAAGCCCGCGAAAGACTTGGTCTTGGTCTCCTGGCGCTCGTCCCAGGCCCGCCACGCAACGAAGGCCTCCTTCAAGCCTCCCAGGTCCGCGATGTTCTCTCCGAGCGTCAACTCGCCGTTGACGAACAGACCACTCTGAACTTCAAACGCCGAGTATTGTTTCTCGACGCAGGCCGCGCGCTCCTCGAACTGGGCGCTCACGCTCGGGGCCCACCACTCGGTGAGCCGGCCGGTTTTATCGAACTTCCGGCCGTCGTCGTCGAACCCGTGGGTGATCTCGTGGCCCATCACCATCCCGATCGATCCGAAGTTCATCGGCATCGGGTAGCTCCGGTCGAAAAAGGGCGGCTGGAGGATGCCCGCAGGAAAGGCGATCTCGTTCGCGCTGCCGTTGTAGTAGGCATTCACGGTGGGCGGCGACATCACCCACTCGGTGCGATCGACCGGTTTCTCCCACTTCGCCAGCGCGAACTGAACGTCGAAAGCGGCAGAGGCGCGCCGGTTCGCGAAGTAAGACTCCCGGTCGACCTGAAGGCCGGAGTAATCCCGCCACTTGTCCGGGTAGCCGACCTTGTTGACGATCACGTGCAGCTTTTCGAGTGCCTTCGCGCGCGTCGGCTCGTCCATCCAGGCAAGCGCCGGGAGACCCGCCGCGAACGCGTCCTCCACCCCGGCGATCAACTCGAGGGCGATCTGCTTGCTCTCGCCGGGGAACGCCGCGTCGACATAGGCTTTGCCGATGGCCGTCGGAAGGGCGGCGTCGGTGGCCGCAACGCAACGCTTCCACCGATCCCGTTGCTTCTGCGCACCGCTCAGCCGGGTTCCGAAGAACTTGAAATTCTCGTCGTCGATCTCGTGAGAGAGCTGCGGGGCTGCGGCATGAACGACCTGCCAACGCAGCACGGCCCGGAGATCCTCGACCGGCGTCGCGGTGAGCACCTTGTCGAGCTCTTCGAAATACGAGGGCGTCGCGACGTTGATCTGGGTTCGCTCGGGCGCGCCTGCACGTTGAAAGTAGGCCTTCCAATCGACGTGAGGGGCCAGCTTTGCCAGCCCCACGAGGTCGATCTTGTTGTTGGTCGCCTCAGCGTCATACACCTTCTCGATCGGCCAGCTGATCTCAGCAAGACGCGCCTCGAACGTCAAAACCCGTCGGGCGTCCTGCGCGGCCTGCTCAGACGGGAGCCCGGCGAGGAGCAACATCTTCGCGATGTGGGTCTCGAAGTCGTGGAGCAGACCCTGCCCCTCGGCCGACTGATCGAGGTAATAGGTGCGTTCTGGGAGCGAGAGGCCGCCCTGGTACAGGTGGAGGATGTTGGTGTCCGGATCGTTGTTGTCGGCCGCCACGCCTCCCGTAAAGAACGGGTCGATCCCGATCAGGCCCAGATCGGCCGCCTGGAGGAGCACGGAAGGGAGATCCGTTGCGGCAGCCACCGCGGCGAGGGAGGCGGCCAGCGGGCGGGCACCGGCCGCATCGATCCCGGACTGATCCATGCAAGCTGCGTAGTAGTCGCCCAATTGCTTCCGCTCGGGATCATCACCCGCATTCGCCGCGGCTTCTTCGAGAATTTTTCGCAGCTGGACGTCGTTGGCGTCGCTGATCGTGGAGAAGCTTCGGACAAACACAGACTTGTCAGCAGGAAGGGACGTATTGGCCTCCCAGCCGCCACAGGCGAACCGATAGAAGTCATCGCAGGCCGACACCGCCGGTTCGGTCGCG
>CANLGQ010000003.1 GCA_947490265.1 Pseudomonadota bacterium
CCGAGATCGCCGAGCCGGAGGTCGCCGAGCCGGAGGCCCCCGAGCCCGAGGTCGCGCCCGAGCCCGCCGCCCCGCCCCCGCCGGTCGTCGCGCCGCCGCGCCCCGTTGCGCCTTCCGAGCGCCGTACCGGGCCGGCTCGGCCCCAACAGACCGAACGGAAGAGCCCTCCCCCCGCGCCGGCCACCGCCATCGACCCGTGGGCACAGGCTCCGGTGGTCGTTCCGGTCGCCCCTCCGTCGGCCCCCGCGCCCGACCCGGACGAGAACCCCTGGACGAGAAAGAAGAAGGAGAAGGAGAAGGAGAAGTAGCCTCTCCCGCCCGGATCAGGCTTGGCGCAGGGCGCCGAGGATCTCGCGAACGGTGAGTCGCTTGCCGTAAACGAGCAGGCTCGCCCGGAACACGCGCGCCGAGCCCCAGATCACCGCCGGAACGGTCACGGCCGAGATCGCCAGACTCAGCGCGATGTCGAGCGCCGGTACCTGCCCAAAGGGAAGGCGCATCATCATCATGGTCGGCGCAAACAGGGGCACGAAACTCAAGAACCGGGCCAGACCCAGATTCGGGTCGAAGAGGAGCATCGGCGCCAGAAAGAACGGGATCATCGAGAACAGTGCGAATTGCCCGCCAATTTGCTGACTCTCACGCATGTTTGTGCCGAGGGCGCCCGCAGCCGCCATCAGCACCGCGAACTGCAAATAGCCGAGCACGAAATACACAAGGGAGAACGCGATCAGGACGGGATCGAGCGCCGCCCGGAGGGGGGGTGCGAGCGACCCAAGCACCAGCGGCACCGCCGCATACACGGGCCAGACCGCGACCTGAGTCACGCTGAGGGCCCCAAGACCCAGTACCTTGCCCGTCAACAGGTCCATCGGCGTGACCGCGCAGAGCAGCATCTCCAAGACGCGGTTCTCCTTCTCCTCCGTGACGCTGCGAAGCAGGTAGTTCGATGCAGCAAAGATGGTCATCGCGAGGAGCATCGCCACGAAGAACGGCGCCATCGTCACCCCGATCTGCGTCGCCCGCCGATCGTCGCGGAGCGGGCCCCCGAGAACCTGCGCCTCGACGTCGCCAAACGACGGCGACTCCACCACCGCCAGGGTGGCCTCATCGACCCGTCCTCGCAGGATTGCCGCGAGGAGGAACGGGCGAAGCCAGGCCCGCGACAGGCCGTCGCGTTGAATCCGGACGTCGCGCCGCGTCCAGGCCATGACCTCCCCGGTTTCACGAAACGCCGGGTCGGCCACGAGGTACCCGGACAGTTGGCCCGCGTTCAGGGCGACGCGCGCGTCCTCCTCGGTGGCAAACGCTTGATAGTGAGCCACATACGCCGGCTGAATCGGCACGAGGTTACCGGTAGCGTCTACCACCCCCACCCGGGCGGTCTCCGCGGCCGCCCAGCGATCCACCGTCGGGGCCGCCATCCCGAGGACCAGCGCCAGGACGGCGATCCCGACGAACGGGAGGACGAACGTAGCCAAGAGAAAGGCCGGCCGACGCACGTTCGTAATGTACTCGTGCCAGGCGATCCGCAGCGCAGCGCTGGTCACGAGCCGACCACCCGGAGGAAAATGGACTCGAGAGGGAGGCGGACCCGGGAGACTTCGGTCACGGACATCCCGCTCGCGGCCAGGCGGCGAAGCAGATCGGAGGAGGACGCCCCAGTCCGCAGGAACAGCCGACTTCCCCCGGGGATCGCCTCGACCGACCCGACCTCGGGCCAGTGTTCGGCGACCGGTGCCGGAAGCACGTCGAACGCGTCGGGCGAAAACTGAGCCCGGATCGCCGTCAGCTCGCCGGTCAGGACGATTCGTCCCCGATAGATCATCGCCAGCCGTCCGCAGAGCGACTCGACGAGGCTCATCTCGTGCGCGCAGACCACCACCGTTCGCCCTTCGCCGGCCAGGTCCTGGATGAGCCGACGAACCACCTCGACGTTCACGGGATCGAGGCCCTGGAATGGCTCATCGAAGATGACCAACTCCGGTTCGTGCATCAGCGTCGCAGCGATCTGGGCCTTCTGCTGCAGGCCGCGCGAGAGCTCGCGAACAGGCGCCCGCGCCCGATCGGCGAGCCCGAGCCGCTCGAGGAGCGCGCCCGCCCGTCTCGCCGCCACCCAACGCGAAACGCCCCGAAGCTGGGCGAAGTAAACCAGGCACTCCATCACGCCGAGATCCCGGTACAAGCCCCGCTCCTCGGGAAGGTACCCGACCCGAGGTCGCGCGTCGTGTGGGCTCGACCCGAGCACGCGCAGGACCCCGCGATCCGGTCGAAGCAGGTCGGCGATCATCCGGAGCGTGGTCGTCTTCCCCGCGCCATTCGGCCCGAGGAACCCGAAGATCTCGCCCCGCTCCACCCGCAGGTCGAGCCCATCCACCGCCACCACCGAGGAAAACGCCTTGTGTACCCCCTCTGCCCGAATGGCCGGTTCCACTACCACCCACCGGTGAGCGCGCGGGCATCTCCGCTCACTACATAGGTCCAACCAACCTGATCCACCGGAGCCCAGACCACCAACTGGTCGTCCTGCTGCTCCCATCCCCCCGCCCGTCGACCCACCAGAAGAGAAGCCCAGGAGGACCTGGGTTTCGTACGGGCCGCGTCCCGATCTCCGGTATCGACGAGCACCCGACCGGCGCCATCCACCAGCGCGGCCCGAACCGGCGCCGCGAGATCCGAAAGGGCCAGCATCTCGGCCGCAACCCGATCGACGCCCAGGTCGAGGGCCGCGACCCCGAGCGCGGTCCCCGCCTCGTCCTGGATGGGCGCCGCGGCAGTCAGCAGCAAGCCCTGTCCGCTCTCGTCGTCGGACACGTCCCACACCACGCCCGTCCCCGCGATCGCGCCGCGATACCAGGAACGGTCGCGCGGGTCGTATCCAGCCGGATACTCCCCGACGCCTGGAAACCCGGTCAGCACGCCCTCCTCGATCGCCACGTAGGTCCAGATGATCGGGATGCCGCCTTCGAGAATGGCGGTGGAGCGATCCGCAAGGGGTACCGCTGCTTCCCGGCCGAGAACGGCCAGCATCTCGGGCTGGAGCCCCTGAAGCTGCTGCAAGCGCGCGCTCAGGGCGGTCCGATCGACGCCCGGCGCCGTGACGTTATCGGGAAAGCCGAGGCTCGCCTCCGCTTCATAGGCCGGAGAAGTCACCAGATCGGGCGGCCGCCCCGGCAACGGGCCCGCGAAGTCCTCCGCGAAGTACACTGGCCGCGCCTCGCTCGGCGGGTGAGTGAGCGCGTAGGTCGCCGCGCTTCGCAGGCCTCGCACCTCTCCGGCGTAGGCCGAGAGCTCGTTGTCGATCTGGTGCGCCTGATCCCCCACCCGGGAGAACAGGTTTCCGAGCGCCTGCTCCCGCTGCGCGTTTCGCCACGAGGCGTACCCGAACCAGGTCAGGCCCAGGACGATCGAGCCGACCGCCACCGCAACGACCGATCCGGCCAACCCGATGAGGCCCCAGAGCGCAGCCCGGCGGTACCGGGAAACCTGCCGCTGGAGCCGCACGGCGAGTCGATCCGGGCGCGCCGTCAGCTCCTCGTCGCCGAGAAACCGGCGGATGTCTTCCCCGAGGACGCCGACGTCGGAGTACCGGTCGGCGGGAGCCGGTCGCGTCGCCTTCCAGATGATGGCCGCGAGGTCCGCAGGGATCGGTTCCCGCGCATAGTGCACGAGCGGTGCCACCCTCGCCGACGCCGCGTTGAGCCAACAGGACGTGCTGTCCGCGCCGGCGTTCGCCTTCTTGAGCGAGACGATCTCGAACAACAGCAGGCCGAGCGCGTACTGGTCGGACCGGGCGTCCAGGGTGTCGTTCTCCCCCGCCGCTTGCTCCGGGGACATGTATCGCGCCGTTCCGAGCGTCCGGCCGACCTCGGTGCCCTGCACCGACTCGGCCCGGGCCGGTCCCTGGGGGAGCGGCGCCTCGTGTTGGCCGAGGATCTTGGCGATCCCCCAATCCATCACCAGCGTTTCCCCAAACGGGCCCACCATCACGTTGTCCGGCTTCAGGTCGCGATGCACCACGCCGCGCACGTGCGCAAAGTGCAGGGCCTTGCACAGGTCTTCGAACAGCAGCAGCCGCGCCTGGAGCTGGTGAGCCGCATCGGGCTTCGCACGCGCATCGTAGAATGCCCTTGTCTCCGCAAGGAATTCGCGGAGCGTGCGGCCCCGCACCACGCGCATGGCATAGGCGATCGAGCCATCGGCCCGCTCCTCCAGCCCGAAGACCGGAACGATCGACGGGTGATCGAGCTGGGCGGTGACCTGCGCCTCAGTGTAAAAACGGCGGACCAGCTCGGGATCGAGCGCGAGCGACTCGTCCATCTGCTTGACGGCCACGATCCGATTGAGCCGACGATCCCGGGCGAGGAACACGCGGCCCATCGCCCCTTCTCCCAGCAGCGACAGCCGCTCGACCTCGCCGGTCGAGGAGATCCGGGGCGACAACCAGAGGTCGGCGTCGAGCAGGTATTTCCGCAGATCCAACGGCGAGAGCTCTTCGTTCTCCGCCAGCCAGGCCGCGAAGGCCGCGGGGTCATCGTCCCCACACCTCGCCTGAAAGGTAGCGTACCGGGCCTGGAGATCTAGGGTGGACGGCACGAGCCGTCGAAGGCGCTCGAGCATGGTCCCGAGCATACTCCCCGATGGACCACGGGGGGGCGCGACGTGTAGGCGCCGTGTGCGTTGCAACCGGGTTCGCGGGGTCTAGTCGAGGCTCAGAGGCACCCCATGGCCGACCCCGCACTCGACGTCCTCTCCCGCCACGCCCGCCCGCTCACCGGCGGGCCCGACGACGTTCAGCCGATCCTCGCGTTGACCCGCAACGCGCGGTTCGTCCTGCTCGGGGAGGCCACCCATGGCACCCACGAGTTCTACCGAGAGCGGGCCCGGATCACGCGCGCGCTCATCGAGCAACAGGGCTTCGATGCCGTCGTGGTGGAGGCCGACTGGCCCGACGCCTACCGGGTGAACCGGTGGGTGCGGGGCGAGAGCGCCGATCCCGACGCGGCCTCGGCGCTGTCGGGTTTCGAGCGCTTCCCAACGTGGATGTGGCGCAACGCCGATGTGCTCGACTTCGTTGGGTGGCTTCGCGCCCGCAACGACGCGTCGCGCACGTCGGTCGGGTTCTACGGCCTCGATATGTACAGCCTGTACCGCTCGATAGCGGCGGTGATCGCCTACCTGGAGCGCGTCGATCCAGCGGCCGCACGCCGGGCCGAAGAGCGCTACGGTTGTTTCGAGCGGTTCGGCCATGATCCCCAGGTGTATGGTCGGTTTGCCGACGCCTTTCGCCGGGAGACCTGTGAGGCCGACGTGCTCCGCCAGCTCCTCGAGCTCCAAGGCCACCCAACCGACCTCGGGGACACCCTGGCCGCTCAGGACGACCACTTCGAGGCTGAGCAGAACGCCCGGCTCGTCAAGAACGCCGAGCGCTACTACCGGGCCATGTACCGGGCCGACGAGTCCTCCTGGAACCTGCGCGACACCCACATGGCCGACACGCTCGATGCGCTGGCCGCTCACCTCTCGCGGCGCCACCCCGCGAAGATCGTGGTGTGGGCACACAATTCCCATCTGGGCGACGCGAGAGCCACCGCAGTGGGGCACCAACTAAACGTGGGCCAGCTGATGCGGCAACGGCACAGCGACGTCGTGTTGATCGGCTTCACGACCTACGACGGCACGGTGACCGCAGCCTCGAGCTGGGATGCCCCCGCCGAGCACAAACGGGTGCGGCCCGCGCTGTCCGGGAGCTGGGAGCACCTGTTTCACAACCTCGACACCCCCCGCTTCGCGCTCGGGATGGGCGCCACCGAAGTTCGGAAAGCCCTGTCCGAACCGAGGTTGGAGCGCGCGATCGGCGTGCTCTACCTGCCCGAAACGGAACGGGAGAGTCACTACTTTCACGCGGCGATCTCGCGGCAGTTCGACGCGGTGATCCACATCGACCGGACCCGGGCGGTCGAACCCATGGATCGGCCCCGCACCTGGCACCGCGACACCGAGGAGCCCCCCGAGGCGTGGCCGTCCGGGCTCTGACCCGTCGAGTGCCTGGGTCCCTGCGCAGCGGACGCCCCGACGGGCCGGAAGCGACGGCCAAGAACCGTCCGCCGCGACTCAGCCGCCGGCGATCGGCCCGACGTCCGGCGGCGTCGGGTTTCCGTTCAGGCAAGTGCAGTCGAAGTTGTCCACCCCAAACTGCTGACACGCCTTCTTCTGTAGGATGAGCGCGAGGATCTGCGCGCTGCACTCGGGAGAACACGCGACGAACGGCTCGGGGGAGTAGAGTCCCGAGGCCGGACAGGCCCCACCGACTTGGAAGTCACGGGTGTCGTAGTAGGCGCCCGCGCAGCTGAAGGTGGCGTGGCAGTCGAAGTCGAGGCCCTGGTCGAAGGGGCCGTCGTCCGAGGTGTGGCCGACGGCGGCGGCGATGCGGGCCGCGGTCTCGACGGACAGCGCAGCCTCCTCCATCGCGTTGGGGTCAGATCCCCCCTCGTCCCCCGGCTGGCAGCCCATGGACAACCCGACCCCAATCCAACCGACCACGCGCATGGTATCCCTCCGCTCCGTACTTCCCCCTGGTAGCCGACCGGGCGGCAGGGGGGCAAGCTGCCGGCGAGGCCATTCCGATCCACTGGCGGAGACATCCGTCGGTCTAAAGTGGATGAAGAACGCGGAAGCCGCACCGTCGTGCACCCATCGCATGCCGACTTCGGTCGACCGCTGGACCGGCAATCGCCCACTTTCGACTGGCACACTGTCTGCAGTCGCGGCACGCCGGAGGGCAACATGCTTTCGCCGCACCGACCCCGAGAGCGCTACCTGGCAGAGGGGCCAACCCCTTTTGGGGAGGTCGACCTGCTGGCGCTCGTGCTCGGCACCGGCACGCCCGGTCGATCGGCTTTGGAGACCGCCGCCCACGCGCTGACGACCGCGGGGGGCCTGGCGGGGCTCTCCCAGATGGATGCACACGCGCTCGGTCGGCTCCCGGGGATCGGACCCGTCCGGGGGATCCGCATCCATGCTGCGCTGGCGCTCGGCGTGCGCTCCGCTCGGCAGGTCGCCCTCTCGACCGCCCCGGTGACCACCCCGGCCGCCGCCGCCGCGATCCTCGCGCCCCGGTTCGCCGGCCTCGCCGTCGAGGAGCTCCACGCGCTGTTCCTCGACCGCCCAGCGCGCCCGATCGCGGTGCGCACGCTCACCAGCGGGAGCGCGCACCACACCATCGTAGAACCGCGTCAGATCCTGCGACTCGCGCTCGCTCTCGGTTCCGAAGCCGTCCTCCTGGCGCACAACCACCCCTCGGGCGATCCCACGCCATCCCTCCAAGATCGCGACGTCACCCGGCGGGTGGCGAGCGCCGCGCGGGCTGTTGGCATCCGGCTCGTCGATCACCTGGTCATTGCAGGCCTTCGCTGGAGCTCTCTCGCCGAGGCGGGCGAGCTACCGCGATGGTCGGAGGAGCCAGGCTGGGTGGCTGCCCGCGGTTTCGGCGCTTAGGCTGGTCCCATGTACCCGACCCTGTTCGAAGCACCGGGCGGCGTGGGCGTCCACCCCTACGGACTCCTGATCCTCGCCGCGTTCTGTGCCGCCTTCGGTCTCGTCCACTGGCGGTCGATCCAGATCGGCTTCCACCCGGACAAGCTGATCGGCGTGTACATCGCGTCGGCGGTGGGCGGCATGCTCGGCGGCCGGCTGCTCTATGCGCTCGCGGTCGAGCCGACGAAGACCCTGTCGAACCCCGCGTCCTTGTTTGCGTTCTCCGGGTTCGCCTTCTACGGCGGGCTCATCGGCGGCACGCTCGGCGTGGCGGCTGTCTCGAAGGGGATGAAGCTCGACACGTGGAAGATGGCCGACACCGCCGCCCCCGCGGTGCTCGTCGCCTACGGGATCGGCCGACTGGGCTGCTTCTTCGCCGGCTGCTGCCACGGCGTGATCGTCGACCTGGCACCTGACGGCCTCATCCCCCTGCTCCCCGAGGGGATGCTGCACGGCCAGGTGTTCTGGACGAGCCAATACCCCTTTGTCGTGAACCGGTTCGACGCGGGGGTCGGCCTCCTCCACCACAACCTCTACCCCACCCAACTCTGGTCGGTGGTGGTCGGGTGCGGTCTCGGCGCCGCCCTCCTCTACTCCTGGAAGTTTCGCCGGTTCGATGGGCAACTTGCCGCCACCGCGCTGCTGCTCGAGCCCCCGACTCGCTTCCTGATCGAAGGCTACCGCTCGGATGAACGGGGCTATGTCGCCACCTTTCCGGTCAACGCCACGCTGCAGCATTGGATGCCCGGACTGGCCCAGGCCGGGGACGCCGGTGGACCGCCGATCATGGGCATCACCACGAGCCAAGCCATCGCGCTAGGGGCCATGGTGCTCGGCCTCGCGATCTATCTGTTCCGCTGGAACGCTGGGGTTGCTCCCGAGGTCGCGGTGGAAGAAGACCCGGAAGGGCTCCCCGCATAGGGCGGCACGGACGGCACCCACCGCACCGGCTGGGGGACCAAAAGGCCCCGGATGCGCTCGAGATCCGGTAGTGACTTTACCGGATAGAAGCGCCCCTCCGAGAATCGGCCCGGTCGGCCTTCTCGCGGCACGCGCACGGCGCACATGGGGAGCAACGCCGTCGCTTCGCAGGCGATCGTTTCGCCTTGGAGGGACCGGATCCCCCCCACCAGCTTCTCGACCGCGTGGACCTCGAGCGAGATCGGCTGGGCGAGCGCCGGAAGGGAGAGGCAGAAGCTGTTGATCGCCGCGTCGGTCAGGCGGGCGGGATCGGTGCCGTCGGGAACGCGAAAACCCTCCACGATCCGAAGCCGATTGTCCGCGCGCACCACGACCCCGACCTGGGTGCCGTCGGCCATTTGACGCGCCACCGTTTCGGCGAGGATCGCTGCTCCACAGGCCTCCTCTCGCTCCAGGAACAGGCCGATGAGGCGCGGGTCGACGGTCGCCCCGAGGTTATCGACGTTCGAGAGCAGAACGACCCGCACCCCGGCTCGGGCGAGGAGGGACTGCACCCCGGTCTCCCGGAGCGCCGCGAAGACATCGCCGTGACCGGGCGTGGTGTAGCTCTCCCAGGGGAGGGGTCCGCCGTCGGAACGCGCACCAAACGGGTCCCCCTGGGGCGTCAGCCTCACCGAGATCCGCTGGGCGAAAAGCACGATGTCCCCGCCCCACAGCCCCCGCTCGACCAGGTGTCGTTCAATCCCATTGCGGCCGGGCAGCGTCGCAAACGAGCCCATGACGCAGAACGGCAACGCCCGACCGTACCGACGTCCAGCGGCGCGCGCGTCCTCGAGCTTGAACTGGAGAAAGCTCTTGCCAGGCGCGACCTCTACGGTGGCTTTGACGGGGGTTGGACCGCCGGCGGTGCGAAACCGGGTGGCCATTCCCCCTGCGAGGACGACGACCGCCACTTGCCCCGCCGCGAGCGCGGCCTCCCCCCGCTCCTGGAGCGCGCGTTCGGTCCCGTCGAGGGCAGCGACATCGCCGGGACGCGGCGCTTGGAGGTCACCCTGGAACGCCGACGCAGCCCGCGTGCAGGCCCCGGCACGGAGGGCGTCGCGAAACGCGAGGAACCCCGCGAGGTCGAAGCGATACCGCTGGAGCAGATCGACGTCGGCTCCGGGAAGGTGACGGGTGAGTTCGAAGGGTTGCATCCGCTGGCTCCGTACTTCCCGAAGCTAATCACCACGCAGGCGCAGGCGGCCGAAAACATAGCCTTGTTCGCCAAACGTTCGAGAACGTCGCCGGACAGCGACCGGAGTCGCCACCGACCGCCCGGCATGGCGATCTGGATGGCGGCTTGATACGGCAAGGCGCCCATGAGACGACCCTAATGCAGGACGCCCACGCCTCGCCGCTCGACCGGCGGTTCCTGGCCCTCTGTCTCGCGGCATCCGGCGTCGTCTTCGGCGATATCGGCACCTCGCCGCTGTACACGTGGAACGAGCTCCTCAAGACGGGATCCCTGACTTCTCCCGCCGAGATCCTCGGGATCTGCTCGCTCCTGTTCTGGACGCTCACGATCGCGATCACCGTCAAGTACGTGGGCCTCGTGCTCCTGGCCGACAACGCCGGGGAAGGAGGCACCTTCGCGCTGATGGGCCTCGTGCGGCAGCACCCGTTTCGCGGGCGGGCGGTGCTGCTGGGCCTCCTGGTGTTCGCGGCGTGCCTGCTCTATGCGGAGGGCCTCATGACGCCCTCCATCTCCGTCCTGTCGGCGATCGAGGGCATCGCCGTGGCGAGCCCGGCCCTGCATTTTCTCGTGGTGCCGATGTCACTTGTGGTGCTCGTCGCCCTCTTCTGGTTTCAGTACCTGGGCACCGCCCGCCTCGGCACCGCCTTCGGGGCCATCGCGACCCTCTGGTTCGTCGCGATCGGCGGGATCGGTTTGCTGCAGGTGGTTTCCCGACCCGACGTGCTGGCCGCGCTCTCGCCGCACCACGCCGTCCACTACCTCCTCACGCACTCCCTTCAGCAACTGATCCACGTCTTTGGCGCCGTGGTCCTGGCGATCACCGGAGGCGAAGCGCTCTACGCCGACCTCGGCCACTTCGGACGTCGGGCGGTGCGCGTCACCTGGAACGTCCTCGTCTATCCGGCGCTCGTTCTCAACTACCTCGGTCAGGCGGCCTGGCTGCTCGATGGGCGGCCAGTTGCGCAGGGCAACGTGTTCTTCAGCATCGTCCCCGAGGTGCTGCTCTATCCCATGATCGCGCTCGCCACGGCTGCGGCGATCACGGCGAGCCAGGCGCTGATCTCCGGTGCCTTCAGCCTCACCCGAGCGGCCATGCACCTCGGGCTCCTTCCCCGTCTCGTCGTGCGGCACACGAGCGAGCAAATGGAAGGCCAGATCTACATGCCCGCGGTAAACCTGGCGTTGTGCGTTGGCTGTTGCGCGCTGGTAGTGGGTTTTGGCTCCTCCTCGCGCCTCGCCACCGCCTACGGCCTCGCGGTCATGGGGGTGATGGTGGTCACCACGCTCTCCACCGCCGCAATTGCCTTCTATCGATGGGGTTGGCGACTCCGCCTCGTCCTGCCGGTGTTCGCGGGCCTCTTACTGTTCGACGGGTCCTTCCTGGTCGCGAACGCGGTGAAGATCCCGGACGGCGCCTGGTTCTCCCTCGCGATCGCCGGGGCGTTGTACGCGGGGATGGCCACCTGGCGGGCCGGGCGCGCCGAATTGGCGGAGGCATGGCTGAGGGTCCCGCGGGTCCCGGTGCAGGCGATCGCCGAAGCACGCAGCCGGCTGGCGGAGATGCCCCGGGCCATGGTGTTCCTCGTCAGCCATCCCATCCTGAAGCCGACGGACCCGGCGCCGCTCCTCCTCCTTCGGTTCATCGACCTCTACGGCGCGCTCCCCCGCCACGTGACCCTGTTCACGGTCGTCCCCGAGCCCAGCGTCCCGCGGTGGACCGCGAAGCGCTTCGAAGTCGTCGAATGCGGCGAACGGGTCACCGCCGTTCGCATGCACCTCGGCTACCTCGAGCAACCCGACGTGCGCGCCGCGTTGATCGCCCTGAAGCTGCGAAAGCTCATCAAAATCCACGCCACGCGTTGGACGATCGTGGTGGGGCGCGACGAGGTCGTCCTCGGCCCCGGTTCAGGTCTCTGGAAGATCCGAGCCGGGCTGTTCCGACTCATGGTGTGGACGTCGAGCCGCGTGGTCCATTGGTTCGGTCTCGAGCGCGACACCGGGATCAGCGAACAGACGATCGCCGCCAAGGCGACCGCGACCGGCATGGAGGTCGCGATCACCGTGCGCGACGAACTGCTCGCCGGCCGCGGCCTCGGGGAGCGGGTGGAGGGGCGCCCTTGATGAGGTCTTGAGGTCTGCGGACCGAGGGCCCCAACGACGCGACCAGCGTAGGCAAGCGACATCGCCCGCAGCGTATCCGGCCCGCGTTACGAGGCTCGGGTATGCCCGCACCTCCGCTCGACGGCATCCTCCTGATCACCGGGGCCTCCTCCGGGATCGGGGCGGAATTTGCGCGCATCCTCGCCGGAAGCGCCCGAGCGCTCGTCCTCGTCGCCCGGCGACGGGAACGCCTCGATGCCCTCGCCGCCGAGCTGACCGCCGCGCGACCCGGCCTCGCGGTCCACGTGCGGGCGGTCGACCTCTCAGACGTCGCCTCGATCTTCCCGCTCCTCGACGAGATCGAGGCAACCATCGGCCCGATCGACGTGGTGGTGAACAACGCCGGGTTTGGCGACATGGATCTGATCGAGCGAGCGGCCTGGCCCAAATTGCAACAGATGATCGCCGTGAATGTCGCGGCGTTGACCGCCCTGACCTGGCGGCTCGTGCCCGGCATGGTCAAGCGGGGCCGGGGAGGGATCCTGCTGATGTCGTCGGGCTATGGCCTCACCTGGACGCCCGCAGCGGCAACCTATGTCGGAACAAAGTACTTTGTCAGCGGTTTTTCGGAGTCGCTTCGCGCCGAGCTCGGGGGGACCGGGGTGGTGGTGACCCAGGTCTGTCCCGGTCCGGTCGCGACCGAATTCGAGGCGGTCGCCGGTTTCCCCGCGGGCCTCGTCGTCCCGGGCTTTCTCCAGATCTCGGCGCGCACCTGTGCCGAGCAAGCGGTGCGGGGCTTCGCGCGCAACCGCGCGCTGGTGATCCCGGGCTGGCGCTCCTGGCTGATCGTCACCGCCGGGCGCCTGACCCCCGACTGGCTCCTCCGGATCGCCTATCTGGGCGTGGGCCGCCTGCTCCGCCGGCGGATCGCCTGATGGAGCTCGACCTCGAAGACCTGCTGCGAAAGTGCCACCGGCCCGAGGTGCTCCCGCTGGCGAAGGCGCTCGGCGTCAACGCCACCGGGCTCGGCCACGGCCAGCTCGCCCGAGTGGTCGCGCGCACCCTCCGCCGGCGCGGCGGACACGACATCCAGAACCTGCTTTTTCGCCGCGGCGACGGCCCCTCCTACCGCGACCTGCTCGTCGATCTCTCAGGCCGGTGCAACGTGGCGCCAGGCGCGGACCTCGCCTCGACCGAGCTCGCGCTCACCGAGTGGTGGATCTTGACCCAGTGGGCGGTGATGGCGCCCGAGGTCCGCGAGCAGATCTGGAGGCAGCTCCGGATCCAACCCCCGGCCCCGGCCGACGGGAAAGTAGCTCTCGCCGCCCTCCATTCTGCGATCCCCGCACCCCGCCTGGCCTATGCCGCGACTACCGCCGCCGCCGCCGTGCTGCGCTTCGTCCCCCTCGGCGGCTGCCTGCTCCTCTATTGGGTCGCCCGTCCTCGCGACGAGCTGCTCCTCCCCTCGATCCTGGAGATCGCCCGACTCCGCCAGGCCGTGGTCCACCGGATCACCGTGGGCTTGGTCGGAAGCCCTTCCTCGGGCAAGGATGCCGCCATCAAGGCCCTCTTCGGGATCGATCGCGGCAACGTGAACCCCATCGCCGGCTCCACCCGCGAGGTCGAGATCACCCGCCTCCCCGCCGCCACCGCGCTGTTCGTCGTGAACACCCCCGGCCTCGGCGACGTCGTCGAGCGCGTGACGGAAGAAGCCCGCCAGGTCCTCGATCACATCGACGTCTTCGTGTACCTCGTCAACGCGCAGGGGGGCGTCCAGGCCCGCGAGCGGGCCGACTTCGCGATGTGCAAGGCCTCCGGTCGCCCGGTGCTCGTCGTCCTCAACAAGGTCGACACCCTGCGCGAAGCCGATCGGATCCGGCTGCTCGACGACACGCGCGCCAAGCTCGGTGCGTCCGACGTGCTGGCGGCGGCGTTCGACCCGCTCCCCGAGTTGGCGCCCGGCCCCCTCGGCCTCGACGCCGTCCAGGGTTGGATCCGAGATCGGCTCATCGAAGCCGGAAAGGACCCAACCGAGCTCCCCTGGTGACCACGACGGACCTGTGGCTCGTGCTTTTGTCGGCTGGACTGCATGCGCTCTGGAATCTCTGGGCCAAGGCCAGTCGAAACGCAACGATCTTCCTCGGACTCTTTCAGGCCGCCACCCTGGTGGTGACGGTTCCGCTGATCCCCTGGCTCGATCTCGCGGCGATCCCACGCGGGGTGTGGCTGGTGCTGCCGTTCACCGGGATCGTGCACTATTTCTACCAGCGGTTCCTCGCCCGTGCCTATGCGACCGGGGATCTCGCTGTCGCCTACCCGATCACGCGCTCCACCGCCGCGTTCGTCGCTCTCCTCGGTCCGGCGATCGGCGACCGGGTGTCGCTCGCTGGCGGTCTGGGAATCGCGGTGGTGGTCGCCGGGGCCTGGGCGGTCGGGACGAACGGGCGCCTCGATCCGCGCAGGCTCCTCGCCCCCGACACCCGGTTCGCGTGGCTGGCCCTCGGCACGACGGTGCTCTACACCCTGGCCGACAAGTCGGCGATGACCGCGTTCAACGGAGCGGAGTGGACGAGCCCGCTGCCCCGCGGAGCGGTGTACTTTCTCCTCGTGAACGCGACGCATGCCGTGCTGTATGGGCCGTGGATGATCCAGGCCCTCGGCTGGGAGCGCACGGTGTCGCAGGCCCGGGACGAGTGGCGACCGGTCCTCGGTGCGGCGCTGGCGAGCGGGGCGAGCTACGCGCTCGTGCTCGAGGCGATGCGAACCGCGCCTGCCGGATACGTCACGGCGACCCGTCAGATCTCGGTCTTGTTCGCGGCGGCGCTGGGGTGGTGGTTCCTCGGCGAACAGACCTCCCGAGCGCGTCGCGTGGGCGCCCTCCTCACCGTGCTCGGGGTGGCGGTGATCGGCGTCGCCAGCTCAGGTTGAGCGGCAAGCCGCCTCCGCGGCTCAGCCGTCGCATGCGAAGTCAGCGTCGAAAGCCCACTTACCCGGTCTTCCGGGAGCGTCGACCAGGGGGCCCAGCTCCTGCAGATAGCGGGCCCGCGGGATGTCGATCGCTCCGAACCGCGCCAGATGAGGAGTGTACGACTGGCAATCCACGCGAGGAAAGCCCCAGATCTCGAGCTGGCGCACCAGGTGTACGAACGCGACTTTGCTCGCATCCGGAACCAACGAGAACATCGATTCTCCCGAAAACAGCCTCCCGACCGCCACCCCGTAGAGGCCCCCCACCAACTCGCCGTCCTGCCAGGCCTCGACCGAGTGGGCATAGCCTTGCTCGTGTAGCGCGAGCAGGCCGCTGATCAGCGCCGGGGTGAGCCAGGTCCCGTCCTGCCCGGGTCGATCGGTGGCCGCGCACCCGACCAGCACCTGCAGGAACGCCGTGTCGAGCCGGATGTCGAACCGCTGCTGGCGGATCCGCTTGGCGAGCGACCGGGGCACCACGAGATGGTCGGTGTCGAGCACCATCCGCGGATCGGGAGAGAACCAGAGGATCGGCTGCCCGATCGAGTACCACGGGAAGATCCCCCGGCGGTAGCCGAGCAGTAGGCGTTCGGGCGACACGTCACCGCCCACGCCGACGAGCCCGCTGGGCTCGGCCAGGGCGGGGTCGGGAAACCAGAGCTGGGGAGGGATCCGGTAGACGGGCACGCGCGGGTTGGCTATCCCGTAGCTGCGGAGGGAACATGGCGATGCGCGGAGTCGCGCTGGCGATCGGGCTGGCGTTCACGGGTTGCGGCGGGGACGAGGACGGCGGCGACACCGACTCGACCACCCCAACCGACAGCGAGACCGACACCGGCGGGGATCCCACCGGAGGCACCACCACCCCGCAGGCCCTGAGCGTCACCCTGCGCGACCCAGCCGGCGCCGGAATGGGTGGGATTAACGTCAACTTCTGTAACGCCGCCGGATGCCGATCCGGGCCGACGGCGGCCGACGGATCGATCTCCTTCGACAACGTGGAGCTCGTTCCCTATGCGCTCGAGCCGATCGCCGCCGAGGGATCCGGGCTCGCCACCCCGCTCGTCCCGCTCACCTTCGCGGCCGACGAGGTGAAGGCCTTTGATCTCGTCGTTCCCCCCCTGGGTCCCGCGTCGCCGCTCGGGTCCACCTCCGAAGAGGAGTTCCAAGGTCTGTTCGTCACCGTCGGGGCCGCCGGAATCCAGGAGCCCGCATTTCACGAGCCGGCCACCGAGATCGCCGGCGTTCTGGCCGATCCCGCCGCTTGGCCGCCGATCAACCTCCCCGGCACGGTGCTCGCGGTCTGGTACCTGGCGCCGTTCAACTACGCCGCACCCGCCGGCCTCCCCACCCGGATCACCAACAGCTACGGCCTCGCAGACGGGGCCACCGCCCACGTCTACGTCGGCTCCTACGACGATTTCGCTTGGCTCGACGGCGGCACCGTCACCGCCGGCGGCGGCTTCCTCACCGGGGCGTCCCTCCCGCTCCTGTCAACCGTGGTGTTGATCCAGGAGTAAGGTTCAGCGAACCACCTCTCCTGGCGGGCACTCCGGCACCGTCGCCAGCTCGATCACCCCCTTGTCGCCACCGGCCGCGAGCAACATGCCCTGGGACTCCAGGCCGCGAAGCTTGCGCGGGGCGAGGTTGACGACCACCACGACCGTCCGCCCGACGAGCTGCTCGGGCGCAAATTTGTTCGCGATCCCCGCCACGATCTGGCGGGGAGCGGCCTCGCCGACGTCGACCTTCAGGACGAGGAGCTTGTCGGCGTCGGGGTGACGGATCGCCTCGAGGACCTTCCCCGTCCGAAGCTGGATCTTGGCAAAATCTTCGTAGACGATGAGATTCGTGGGCTCGGACATCGGGGCGGGCTCCGGTTCGGGGGCGGGGATCAGGGAAGCTGGCATCTCGCGATGCCGCGGAAACAACGGCTCTCCCAAAGTTACTGGAGTTCCGGCCACCAGTCCGGCGAGGTCGCCGGGGCCTCGGGCGAGGCGAGCGAGGGCGGCCTCGTCGAGTCCGACCTTCGCGCCGAGTTCGGCAGCCTTGGTCGGCATGATCGGGAGAAGCAAGGCGGCAGCCAGGGCGAACACCTCGAGGGTCGCGCGCTGCACGGCCTGCAGGCGCGGCACGTCGCCGCGCTTGTTCACCGCCCAGGGGGCCTCGGTATCGACGTACTTGTTCCCGGCCCGAATGAGCTCGTTCACCGCCTCGAGCGCCGCCTGCGGGGCCATGCGGTCCATCTGCTCGGCAAACGCGGCGACCGTGGCCCGGGCGCGCTCCACGAGCGCCTCCTCCGGCGGGCCCCAGGCCCCCCGATCCGGAACGACGCCCCCTAGCCAATTGGCGGTCATGGAGAGCCCGCGGTGCGCCAGGTTGCCGAGGTCGTTCGCCAGATCGGCGTTGTACCGCGTGAGGAAGGCCTCGTACGAGAACGTGCCGTCGCTCCCGAACGCGATCTCGCGCAGGAGGAAGTACCGCGTCGCGTCGCGGCCGAAGGCCTCGATCAAGCCCTCGACGTCGATGGTGTTCCCCTTCGACTTGCTCATCTTCTCGCCGTGCATCGTCCACCAGCCGTGGGCGAACAGCACCCGAGGAAGCGCAGGACGGGTCGCGGCGGGACACGCCTCCTGGAGCGCGAGGAGCATCGTGGTCCAGTACACTGCGTGGGTCGTGAGGATGTCCTTTCCGAGGAGCTGAAACGCGGCGGGCCACCACTGATCCCAGCCCTCGGAGGGGCTCGTCGGGTGCCAACCGACCCCGGTGAGGTAGTTCAGCAACGCGTCGAACCAGACGTAGGTGACGAAGTCGGCGTCGAAGGGGAGCGGGATCCCCCAGGACATGCGGGCGCGGGGGCGGGAGATGCACAGGTCGTTGAGCGGCTTGCGCAGAAACCCGAGCACCTCGTTCCGACGCATCCCCGGGCGAATGAAGTCGGGGTTCGCCGCGATGTGATCGAGGAGCGCTTGCTGGTAGCGCCCCATCTTGAACCACCAGTTGTCCTCGGTCAGGCGGACGAGCTTCTCTTTCTCGTACTTGCCCTCGGCCACTTCCTTGTCGGTGACGAACACTTCGTCGGACAGGTGGTACCAGCCCTCGTAGGTCGCCCGGTAGAGCAGGCCTTTGTCGTGGAGGATCTGCAGCGTGGCGGTCACGACCGCCTCGTGATCCGGATCGGTCGTGCGCAAGAACCGGTCGTAGGACACGCCCAGCCCGGTCATCATCGCCTGAAAACTGGCGGCCAGTTCGTCACAGTGGGCCTTGGGCGTCAGCCCTCGGGCCTGTGCCGCAGCCATGACCTTCTGCCCGTGCTCGTCGGTGCCGGTGAGGAAGCGGGTCGGTCGGCCACTCAGTCGGCTCCAACGCGCAGCCGCGTCGGCGGCAACCGTCGTGTAGGCGTGGCCAATGTGCGGCTTTCCATTGAGGTAGTAGATTGGCGTCGTGATGAAAAACCCGTCCATCGCGTCTCCTTGCCTCCGCTTATCGCTGCCAAGGGCGCGGCGCGCGGTTACAGGGCGACACCTGCATGATCCGAGCCGTCGGCTACAGTACTGACCGAATTTCCGCCTTCGACCCTGGCCGTCTATGCCGAGGCCGCGAGCGGTGGATCGAACCGTTCGAGCCCGAGCCCGGCGAGGCGGCGCGTTCCGACCTGACCCGACTGGTGATCAGCGGAGCGGCGTTCACCGACGACTCCGCCGAAGACGCGCAGCGCGGCCTGCCCCACGGCGGGGTCGATCTGGCGGGGCTACTCGCCGTCCTGTTCCCCCGCCGATCCTTCCTGGCCTTCATGGAAGACGGCCACCCCGCCGACATCCCCGAGCGCGCCACGGGCGTCGAGGCCTACGAGGGGCACCGTTCGGGCGGCGCGGTCAGCGAAGGGCTGATCCGCTGGCACCAGATCGCGACGGGCGTGCGTGACTTTCGGGAGATCCTAGGCGATCCGCCCGACGCCGAACGCGTCCGGGGCTTCCTCCTCCTCCCCGACGGCCACGGCAAGGCCGAGCCGGCGCCCGAGGTCCTCGACGACCTGTTCCTGCTCGTCGGCATGTCGACCCTCGACAGCCCGCCCGCCCGCTACCAACCCGCCGCGCTCCCCGCCGTGCTCCGCCACGGAGAGGCCGTGATCCTGCTTCATCGCGACAAGCACGGTCCTGCGCTCGGGATCTACAGCCGCGAGCCCACCCGCGCCCCGGCCCGTCTCGAGGCCTGGGCCGCCAACGCCGACGTGCTCCTCGTTCCTTTCGCGATCCCGCCGATGCTCGCTCGCTGGGATCGGGCGATCGCCGAGCTGCGGGTCCGCTGGATGGAGACCCGCACCGACGAATTCCCGATTCCTCCCGCCCCCGAGCCGCCTCCGTGGCGGAACCGACGCGTGGAGCCCGAGCCGACCGTGGAACCGCCCGCCGAGGAATAGTCAGCGGACGCCGTACTTCGTCCGGTTCGCCTCGTGACCGACCGCGTCGACGGCCGGGTGCAGGTTCCCCTCGCCATCATGTAGGTAATACCAGTACTCTGAGGCTAGCGGGGCCGCTGCGGCCTCGAGCGAAGCGGCCACCGGGTTTCCGATCGCGGTCGGCGGCAGGCCCTTGCGAACGCGGGTGCCGTAGACATCGGCCGGGTCTTTCAGGCGCTTCAGGAACGCCTGCTTGTCGTTCCAATCGGCCAGCGTGTACCGACTGGTCGCGTCGATTCCGAGCTCCCAACCCCCATCGTAACGCTTCCAGATCACCCCGGACACGAGCGGGCGGTTCGACGGCCGCGGCTCCTCGCGCTCGAGCATGGAGGCGACGACCACCACCTCGTGGAGCGACCGACCGCCGAACCCATCGGGGTGCGCCGCCAGGAACCGCTCGGAGAAGGTGGCGAGTTGGCGCTCGATCAAGGTGGCCGGCGAGAAGGAGCTCGGGATCACCTTGTACGTCTCGGGGTACAGGTAGCCCTCGAGAGTCGGGCCCGTCACGTCGAACGGGAGGTTCACCGACTTCTTCTCGGCAATGGCCGCGTAGGCCCCGGCGGCGATCCAACCCTTGGCCGCGAGCGCGGCGTCGATCTCCCGGATCCCCCAGCCCTCAACCACCGTGAACGGCACGTCTTCAGGAATCGGGTTGGCGCACAGCACGTCGAGCAGCGCGCGCAGCGAGAGGTCGCCCCGAACCAGGTGCCGGCCCGCCTTCAGGCAGCTCCCGTCTTCTTGACGAAGAAAGACCTTCCAGGTGAACTCCGAAGGCACGATGCCCGCTTCCACCAGGCGTGGACCGAGGCCGCGGGCGGTCGCCCCGGCGGGCACCTCGAAGACCCGCTCGGCGGTGTCGCCAGGATGGAGGGGGGCCTCTGCGTCGACACAGCTCAACAGCCCGAGCAGGATCACCGGCGGACCTCCCGCCTCGGCCTAACGCTTCAGACGTGGAACAACATCCCGAGCCCGCCGGTCAGGCTCGCGGGCGCGGGACCTTCAGATGGGCTCGGCGGGGCGGAACAGCCGGCGGCCCACCTTGGCCAGGGCCGGCAGGTCGTGCACGTCGGCCTCCTGCCGCTCGACGGTTTGGAAAAACCCGCCCCCAGCGGCCCCCGCCCGCAACCGGACGATGAGGGCCGACTCAGCCGAGGCCAAGGCCGCGAGGCGTCGATGTGCCATCCCCAGCCGGGCCAGCACCGACGCCCGGATGGGCTCGGGCACGTCGGCGGCGATCGCGGCAACCCGCTCGCCGAGCACCGCGCGGGCATCGTGGCTACGGCCGTCGCAGAGGTGCACCTGGTTGACCACCACCCCCCCACGCGGAAGCTTCCGGGTCCGAAGCTCCTCCTGGAAGAACAGGGCGACGTCGATGCTCGGCTCGGTGGGCGCGCACACCGTCACAAAGCTCGTGGTCTCGGCGCGGAACAAGCTGACCACCCGATCGTGTCGCTCCACGAAGCCCTTGTAGAGGCCCTGAAAATCACGAAAAAAGGTAGCGAGGTCGTCGAGAAACTCGGCGCCGAAGATGTACCCGAGCAGCCGGTAGACGATCGCCGTCGTGCCGGCGAGCAGGGCCCCGCCGATCCCCCGCCCGGCGGGCTCGAGGAACCACCTGAGCACCCGCTCGTCCAGAAAGTTGACGAGTCGACCTGGGCTTTCCAAGAAGTCGAGTGCGTTCTTCACCGGCGGGGTGTCGAGGATCACCAGATCGTAGCGACCGCCGTTCACCACGTCGTGCAGCTTCTCGGTCGCCATGTAGTCCTGGCTTCCCGCGAAGGTATCGGCCATATGGCGGTATACGTGGTTGTCGAGGATCCGGTCGCGGGCCTCGGCGCTGGGCGCCACCCTGGCGATCAAGGCATCGAACGTGCTCCGCGAGTCGAGCATCATGGCCCACAGCTCGCCCTTGGCCTCGGGAATGCGCGCGAGATCGACCTGGTGTTCCTCGTTGCCGAACTGCTTGAGGCCCAGGCTGTTCGCCAGCCGCCGCGCCGGGTCGATCGTGAGCACCATCACCTTGCGACCGGTGATCGCCGCATAAAGCCCAAGGGCGGCCGACGTGGTCGTCTTGCCGACACCCCCCGATCCCACGCAGACCACGAGCCGGGTGGCCGCGAGCCAGCGATCGAGATCCAGGTTCACGTCCACGCGATCTCTCGGCGGGTCGCCCCGACGCTGCGGCCGAGGTGGACCGCCACGGCCTCCACCGTGTCGCGCGGCACGCCGCCAGGCACCGAGGGTGGGACGAGGAGGGGGCTTACCCCGAGTTGCTCGGCCAGCACGCGCTGAGCGGTCGCCGTGGCCTGCTCGAGCCCGTCTTCCCATCGGCCGGCGAGCACGAACTCCCGCTCCAGCGGCAGCAGGTCCTCGGCCGCCACCAGCCGGCGCAGGAGCTCCCGTTCGACCTCGGTGAGGCTCGGGAGCGTCGCCCGATTCAGGAAGACGGTCGGCTGGTGATGCAACATCTGGAAACTGCGCATTCGGGCGATCGTCTCCAGGGTCTCGTTGACCACCATCTCCTCGGGCAGCGCCACGAGCACCACCTGGGTGCGCGAATCGCCGATCAGGGATTTGAGCTCGGTGGCGCGGGTGCGGACCGGGCCGGAGCGGAACAAGCCCAACGCGGAGCGCGTGATGTCGAGGAGCGAAAAGGCGTGACCCGAGGCGGGCATATCGACCACGACCAGATCGTACTTCTCGACCAGCGCCCCGACCGCCGAGAGGATCACCATCTCGCGCGAGCCCGGCGTGAAGTCGAGAAACCGACCGACGACCGGGTTGTTCAAGATCAGGTTGGTGACGCGACGCGAGGGCACCACGGACTCGATGTAGGCGTGGAGTGCGCCCTCCCAGGCAAGGTTCGCGAGGTCGAGGTTCAAGCGGACCGGAGCCGGCTGGAACCGCGGCTCCTTGTGGAAGACCGCCGTCAGGCTCGGCCGCTGGTTGTCCAGTTCGACGACGACGGACCGTCGACCACGAACGGCACCGAGCACTGCAAGCGCAGCCGCGTAGGTAGTCTTTCCGGTGCCGCCCTTACCAGTCACCATCACGAGGCGGCTGTCGAGCAGCCGTTCGACCGGGTTCTCGCTCAAGGGCGCTCCTCCCCCGGGCAGTCAGACGGGAAGACCAACGCAGGCCCCTCGCGTAGACCGCGCACTAGATGTCCAGATTCCGGACCGACAGGGCATTGTGGTGGATGAAGTCTCGCCGAGGCTCGACGGCATCGCCCATCAGCACGGTGAACGCCGTCTCGGCGCCGACGAGATCGTGGAGTTCTACGCGCTGAAGCACCCGAACCTCGGGGTTCATGGTGGTTTCCCAGAGCTGATCCGGATTCATCTCGCCGAGACCCTTGTAGCGCTGCACCTCCCAGCCGCGCTGGGCCAGGGACAGGATCGCCGCGAGCGTGTCGGGCCAGGTGTGGGCCGCGATCTCGTGGTTTCCCGCCGCCACGATGAGAGGCAGCTTGAGAATGGAGCCCAGATCGACGAACAGCGCCGACAGCCGCTCGTGTTCTCCGAGGTGGGACAGGAGCCGTACCACCGTCTCCTCCCCGCGGATCTCCACCGCAACCTCGATCGCCGGCCCCGCCGCATCGGGGCGCACCGCGATGATCCGCAAGGTCGGATCGATCTCTCCGAGCAGCTCGCGCAGCCGATCGGCCGCCTGAGTCGGATCCGGCGGAACCACGCCTCCGGTGACCTGGTAGAAGGCGTCGAGGATCGCAGCGGGGTATTTCCGCTCGATCCGGCGCACTCGCTTGACGAGCTCGACGAGCTTCTCCACGAGCGAGGTCATCTGGTCGCGCGCGAGCCAGGCTCCCTCCGGATCGCTCCCCACGAGCGTGGCGCCCTCAGACCGCACGCGCACCGCGGAAGCCGCCTGCTCGAGAAAGAACTTTTCCATGGCCGTTTCGTCGCGGAGGTACTTCTCGGTTCGGCCCTTGGCGACACGGTAGAGGGGGGGCTGGGCAATGTAGAGGTGCAGGTCGGTGATGAGCTGCCGCATCTGCCGGTAAAAGAAGGTGAGCAGGAGCGTTCGGATGTGGCTCCCGTCGACGTCGGCGTCGGTCATGATGATGAGCCGGTGATACCTCAGGCGGACCGGATCGTAGTCCGGCCCGACGCCGCACCCGAGCGCCGAGATGATGGTTCGCACCTCGTTGTTCATCAACATCTTGTCGAAGCGGGCCTTCTCCACATTGAGGATCTTCCCCCGCAACGGCAGGATGGCCTGGGTCTTTCGATCTCGGCCCTGCTTTGCCGAGCCACCGGCCGAGTCGCCCTCGACCAGGTAGAGTTCGGACTTCGCCGGGTCCCGCTCCTGGCAGTCGGCGAGCTTTCCCGGAAGGTCTCCTCCCTCCAGGGCCGATTTCCGCCTCGCCAACTCGCGCGCCTTTCGGGCCGCCTCTCGCGCCCGGGAGCTCTCGAGCGCCTTGGTCACGATTGTTCGCGCCATCTGCGGATTCTCGTCGAACCACACCTGGAGCGCGTCGGCGACCTGCGACTCCACGACACCCTTGGCTTCGGAATTTCCAAGCTTGATCTTGGTCTGGCTCTCGAATTGCGGATCCGAGATGCGGATGCTGAGCACGGCGGTGAGACCTTCGCGGATGTCCTCTCCGGAGAGGTTCTCCCCTTTGGCCACCTTCAGCAGGTTGTTGGCCTGCGCGTAGGTGTTCACCGAGCGCGTGAGCGCGGCGCGCAGCCCCGAGACGTGGGTTCCCCCCTCGATCGTGTTGATGTTGTTGACAAACGAGTAGATCGTCTCGTTGTAAGCCGTGGTCCACTGCAGGCAGCAGTCCACTTCGATTCGCCGTCCCCCCGGCTCGGTCGGCAGGTGCACGCCGGCGATCAGGATCGAAGGCTGGTGGAGCGGCTCCTTGCCCGCGTTCAGGTACGCGACGAAGGAAGCGAGACCCTTCTCCGCCAGAAAAACCTCTTCCTTCGCAAACCGGTCGTCGACCAGCTCGATTCGGATCCCCTTGTTGAGGTAAGCCAACTCTCGCAAGCGCTGGGCGATCACCCCGTACTCGAACTCGGTCGTCTCCTGAAAAATCAGGGAATCGGGCCAGAACCGAACCAAGGTCCCGCGCTTCGCCGCGCCCGCTTCGGTGAGAGGGGCCGGCCCCACGTCGCTCAGATCCTCAGTCGGAACGCCTCGAGCGTACTCCTGGCGCCAGTGCCGTCCGCCGCGCCAGATCTCCAGTCGAAGCCGGCTCGAGAGCGCGTTCACGCAGGAAACGCCCACCCCGTGCAGGCCTCCTGAGACCTTGTAGGCTTCGTTGTCGAATTTTCCGCCCGCGTGGAGGACGGTCATTACGACCTCGGCCGCCGGACGCCCCGTCTCGTGCAGCTCGACCGGGATCCCGCGACCGTTGTCGACCACCGAACAGCTGCCATCTTCGTGCAGATGAACCTGGATCCGGTCGCAGAAACCGGCCAGCGCCTCGTCGATCGCGTTGTCGACCACCTCGTTGACCAGGTGGTGTAATCCGCGAGAACCCGTGGTTCCGATGTACATCGCCGGCCGCTTGCGAACGGCTTCCAGGCCCTCGAGAACCTGGATGGACTGCGAATTATAGTCGCCTGGCCCAGGCATTTCCGGTGGCTGCATCGGTCCGCGCTCCAGGAGGAGGGATAAGCACCCAAACATAGCCCGACTCAGGGCACCGAGCCACAAAAGCAGCGGAGCAGATTTTCAAGGTTTCAGCGAACGGATCCCGGATCCACCCCTGGCACCTGCCGCCCCTCGCTCACCGAGATCCATAGGGTCCGATCGCGGGGGAGCGCCCCAAGGTGCGAAGCCGTCGTCGTCGTCGCGAAGACCTGGGCGGACAGGTCGGACAGCGCTGAAACCACCCGGTCCGTGCGAAGCTGATCGAGTTCGGAGCTGACGTCGTCGAGCAGGAACAGCGGCACGTCGCCGCGGTCGCGAGCCGCCCCCAGTTCCGCCAGCTTCAACGCGAGGACGAGCGAGCGGACCTGTCCGCGGGAGGCGAACCCGCGGGCAGGTCGCCCGTCGAGCGAGATCGCGACATCGTCCGTCTGGGGGCCGACGAGCACGGCCCGTCTCCGAAGCTCCTCGGTCCGACTCCGCGCGAGCCGATCGGCCAGCGCGGCGGCCCGGCTCGCGCGATCCTCACCGGTGGCCGCGGTGCGGAGGGTCAACTCCACCTCGGAGCTACCTCCCGCGATCGCCTGATGAGCGAGCGCGACCCTGCCTACCAGCTCCGCCAACATCGCCGCTCGACGCTCTACCAGGGCGGAACCGGTGGCGGCGAGTTGGTCATCCAGCGCGTCCAACAAGATCGGATCGGGCTTTGCGGACCGGAGCAAAGCGGACTTCTGATCCAGGATCCTCCGGCAGGCGTGAACCACCGCGAGGTGCGACGGGGCGGCGGTGAACGCGGCCCGATCGATCCAGGTCCGGCGACGCGCCGGCTCTCCCTGCACGATCTCCGCGTCTCCCGGACAGAAAGCAATCGACCGGAGCGCGTCAAAGTAGTCGTCGAGGCCATGGACCGGGCGTTCGTCCCGCCAGATCCGCCGCGCTCCCGCCGTGAGCTCCACCGCGACGCGGTCACCGCTGCCAAGTGACGCTTCCGTCCGATTTGCCTCGGCTCCCCATCTGATCAGCTCGCGGCTACGGCTCCCGCGCCACGCTTTCAAGGTCCCGAGCCAGTACACCGCCTCGAGCGCGTTGGTTTTGCCCTGGCCGTTGGGGCCATGCCAGATCACGAACGAGGCGTCGCCAAGCGAGAGGTCGAATGCGGCGAGGTTGCGGAACCCGGTCGCCGCCAGCCGGGAAAGCCTCATGTCAATCCAGGCGCATGGGCATGACGATGAAGAACGCGCGATCGTCGCCGAGGCCCTTCACCAGGCACGGGGCGAGCGGGTGCGCGAGTTCGAACGAGACCCGGTCGCCTCGAACCGCCCCCAGCACTTCGCCCAGGTAGCGCGCGTTGAAACCCACAGTCAGCGGCTTCCCCTCGAGCTCGACCGGCAGCGTCTCGCGGATTTCCCCCCGATCCGCATTGGCCACGTCGACCTCGAGCTCCCCTTCGCTGAAGGCGAACCGCACCGCACGGGCCCGATCTTGAACGAGGATCGCGACCCGACGCAGCACGGCCGAGATCGCCTCGCGATCGAGGATCACCCGATGCTGGCCTTCGGCGGGAACCACCGCACGGTAGTCGGGAAACTCTCCATCGAGGAGCCGGAACCAGAACATCTGACCGGGCCGGGCGAGCCGGATGGCCCCCGTACCGAACGCGACCTCGATCGATTCGTCGCCCTCGAGCAGCTTGCGCAGGACGGTGAGTGCCTTGCGCGGCACGAGCATTCGGGGGCTGACCGCGAATGTTCCGTCGAACGCGCACTCCGCGGACGCCAAGCGATGACCGTCGGTGGCGACCATCCGGAGGCGCGCGCCATCGGGGGTCGTGACCTGCTCCATGTGCACGCCGTTCAGCCCATAGCGTACATCGTCGGTTGCAACGGCGAAGCTGGTCTGTTCCACGAGCCGGCGAAGCTCGGCACCCGCCAGGATCGCGGTGCCGGTCACATCGAAGGCCGGCAGGGGCGGATACTCCTCTGCGGCGATGCCCGGGAGCTTGAAGGCCGCTCGGCCGCTCCGAACCTCGAGCCGGTTTCCCGCTGCTCCCACCAACTGCACCGTCGGATCGGGCAGCGAGCGCACCACCTGAAACAGGTTGGCCGCGTCCACGGCTAGCTGGCCCGGCTTGCTGACGTTGGCTGCAAGATCACCGATGAAGGCCACTTCGGTGTCGGTGGCCGTGACTCGCAGGCCGCCTTCGCGTGCCACCAACAAGACATGCGACAGCACTTGTTGCGTGCTCCGCCGCTCCACGACGCTCTGAACGCGGGCGAGGCCCCTTCCGAGCTCCTCGCGATCGATGTACAGGTCCATGTCCGTCCCCGATGCGATGCCCCTCTATCCAGACTGATCGAGATCTGGATCGATCTCGTAGCAGAATTAGTGATCGGACCTGCTTGTGGACGGCGCCCGATAACCCGGGTGTCACGGCACTCTTCCTTGTGGACCGCTCAGGGGAGCGCCAAGGCGTACTGAACGAGTTGCTGGGGACGAGAGGCCCCGAGGCGCTGAGGACGCTGGCCGTTCATCCCCAGCGGGCCACCGGGGAGAGGATCGTTCCGCAATCCGTCCCCAGGTTGTCCACAAGCGGCGATCAGCGAACGCTCGATCCTCCGAAACCGAGCGCCTGCTCGATGAGCTTGACCTTGTACGACAGGTCCTGATCCGTGTTGATTTCGCTCTCCACTTTTCGGAAGCCATGCTGAATCGTGGAATGATCGCGATCGCCGAATTCGCGCCCGAGTTCCGGGAACGAGTGCGGGGTGTGGCGCCGCGCGAGGTACATCGCGATCTGCCGCGGGCGAGTCAGGGTTCGCGTCTTCTTCGGCCCGAGGATGTCCGCCGAACGGAGGCCGTGCAGGCGAGCCACCGCCTCGACGATGGCCGAAACGCTGAGTCGGGGGGGCGGCGGCGCCTCGAAGACGTGGGGCAGGTGACGCCGGGCATTCGCCAGGGTGATCGGCTCGTTGTACAGACCTCGGATCGCGGCGAGCTTTTTTAGGACGCCCTCTAGCGAGCGGATGTTCCCCTTCACGGTGTTGGCGATCTGGTCGGCCAGGTCCCCCGGAACATCGATCCGCAACTGGTCGGCTTTTTGCCTCAGGATGGCAATGAGGGTCTCCTTGTCGGGAGCCGAGAGGTCGGCCAGCAAGCCTCCCTCGAACCGCGTGCGAAGGCGGGGTTCGAGCTTGTCGATTTGGTCTGGCGCGACGTCTGCGGTCAGCACGATCTGGC
Source organism: Pseudomonadota bacterium (assembly GCA_947490265.1). Classification (GTDB taxonomy): domain Bacteria; phylum Myxococcota_A; class UBA796; order UBA796; genus CANLGQ01. The sequence continues at coordinate 28,077 of CANLGQ010000003.1, forward strand.
GGCCCGAACTCTGCAGCGCGTTGAACGTATGAAAGAACTCTTCCTGGGTGCGCTCGCGACCGCTGAGGAATTGAACATCATCGACCAGGAGAATGGCCGCTCGGCGACGGTATTTTCCGCGAAAATCCTCCATTCGTTTGTATCGGATGTCATTGATCATCTCGTTCATGAAATCTTCGACCGTGACGTAGATCACGCGGGTCTCGCTATCTGCCCCGAGCGCGCGGTTCGCGATAGCGTGCATGAGGTGCGTCTTGCCGAGTCCGGTCGCGCCATACATGAACAGTGGATTGTAGATTTTAGCTGGTTTCTCCGCCACGGCCCAGGCCGCAGCGTGGCACAGCTTGTTGCACTCCCCGATGACATAGTTGTCGAACGTCTGGGTTAGATTGACGCCTGAGTGTCGGCCGTCGGGCTCCGGCTGGATCCGCTGTTCCCTGGGGGACTCCGCCGTCACTTCGTCTGGGTAGGTCCAGACGAACTCCAACGGCCCGACGAGTTCGCGGGCGGCGCGCTGGAGCTCAACGAGGTAATTCTCGGCGATCCAGTCGGCATAATAGCTGTTGGGAAGCTCGACGGTGAGCCGGCCGTCGGACCACCGAAGAGGCCGGGCCCGCTCGAACCAGACTTCGACGTCTTGCGCGGGCCTTCCGCCAGCGACCGCCGCCACGAGGCGACTCCATAACGCCGAGACCTCCATGCCGCTTCACCCTCCCGGTGCCCCGTGCCCAACGCGTCCGGCACGATATCCGATCTGGCGGATCCGCTTCAACCGATCCGGTCGTGTCTCGGGGATTCCGTGTCGCATGCTCGGGCGCTCGCCGGTCTTTCGACCGCCCCGCGCGGAGCGGCCCGATGCGCTTGACCTGGACGCGGGTTGTGGATAGATGGCCCGGCCGGGCAACGGAGGCCCCCCATGAAGCGCACATACCAACCCCACAAACGTAAGCGACTCAAGACCCACGGGTTCCGAGAGCGGATGAAGAGCCCGGGTGGCCGCAAGGTGCTCTCGCGCCGTCGTCAAAAGGGCCGTTCACGGTTGACCGTGACCGCGCCCGACAAGCGTCACTGAGCGCCCGCGGTCGGTGCCGGTCCACGGCGCACCGATCGATCCTGCTGCATCCGGAACCTGGCCTTCTTCGGCGCGATTGCGCCGGCGGTCGGAATTCTTGGCAGTGCAGGATCACGGCAAGCGGTGGTCGGGGACCCACGTCACCGTGTGGTTCCGGCCGGGCGGGGCAGCCTGTGCGCGGTTTGGCCTCACGGTGAGCCGTCGGGTCGGCAATGCCGTCGTGCGCAACCGGGTGAAGCGGTGGTTGCGTGAAGCTTTTCGGCGGGTTCGCGCCGAGTTTCCGCTCGTCGACGTGGTCTGCGTCGCCCGCCCCTCGGCGGCCACGGCCGGCTGGGTGGGGTTGGCTACCGACGTCGACGCGGTTTTCGGATGGCTCGTGCGCTTGCCGCAGCGCCCGACGGTGACCAGGTGAGCGCGGTCCTGCTCGGCCTGATCCGCTTCTATCAGCGGTGGATCTCCCACTTCACGCCCCCGATGTGCCGCTTCCATCCCACCTGCTCCAACTATGCGATCGATGCGATCCGCCTTCACGGCCCAGGTCGAGGCGCGTGCCTGGGGACTGGCCGGATCTTGCGGTGCCATCCCTTTCACCCGGGTGGATTCGACCCGGTGCCGCTCCCAGCCGTCGAGGGCGGGGAGCGCTGATGGAACGCCGCATCGAAACCGCCGATCCCCGGGCGAACCAGCGTCTGTTCCTGGCGATGGCGTTGTCACTGGCCATCTATGGCGGTTGGGTTTGGTGGCGGGGGCCCCCTCCGAAGCCACCCGAGCCCACGCCGGTGCCCGCCGAAGCCCAGGTCGCCGCGGCGCCGGCTCCGGTCGAGGCCGTGCCGCCACGCCCGGCCGCCCCCCTGCGCGAACTCCCGTTCTCGGCGTGCGCGCTGTCCGGCCAGTGGTCCTCCGAGGGTCCGGCCCTGCGCGACCTGACGCTCGAGTCGGTCGATGCGCCCTACGTCGTCACGCCCTTGTGGTCGTGGGTTCTCGGCCTCGTCACGGGCAACGGCCTGTCTCCCTGGGTGGCCTACGGCGGCGATACCGGCCCGGCCCGGCTGCTCTCGCCGGAGGCCCTCGGCCTAATCGCCGGAGCGGGCGATGGCGCCACGCTGCCTCGGTACGAGGTCTTGGAGTCGGGACCGACGACGGCGGCCTTCCGGACGCTCACCGACGACGGCATCGAGATCGTCGAGCGGGTGACCTCCGGGGGCGACCCGTGTGTTCTGACCGCCGAGGTCACCTGGCGAAACACCACGGCGCAGCCCTACGCTGGCTCGGCGTGGCTCGGACTGTACGATCGCAGAACGATACCGTCTGGAGGCTGGTTCTCCGGCGCACCCACGGGCCAGCTTCCGAAGGCGCTCGTCGACGGGTCGCTCGTGGAGCCGGCGCTGAGCGATCTCGACGTCCCCGTGTCGGAGGAGGGCCCGGTCGATTGGTTCGCGCTGACCGGCGCCACCTTCGGCCTGTTCGTGCTTCCATCGGATCCGGCTGCGGGTGCGCTTCGGTTTGCGCGGCGCGGCGACATCTCCCCCGAGGGCACGGCGCAGGTCGGAGCCACCTGGCACCGCGACGCAGGGATCGCGGCAGGCGATCAGTTCCGCACCTCCTTCCGGGTGTATGGTGGGCTGCTCGACAAGGGCGCGCTCGCGTCGGTCCATCCCACGCTGCCCGACGTCGTCAACTTCGGCTGGATGGCGGCCCTCGCGACGCCGATGCTCCTCGCGCTCGAGTGGATCCACGGATGGGTGGGAAACTGGGGTGTGGCGATCATCGTCCTCACCGTGGCCATCAAGATCCTCCTTTTCCCCCTGATCACGTCGGGGATGAAGAGTTCCATGAAGATGGCGGCCCTGCAGCCGAAGCTGCAGGAGATCCGCAACACCTACAAGGACAATCCGGAGGAGATGAATCGGCGTACGATGGCTCTCTTCGCCGAGGGCGGAGCCAACCCGCTGGGGGGGTGCTTGCCGCTCCTTCTCCAGATCCCGGTCTTTGCCAGCTTGTACGGTGTGCTATTGATCAGCGCCGACCTCTACCACGGCGAGTTTCTGTACCTGCGCGACCTCTCGGCCCCCGACCCGTTCGGCTTCCTCCCGGTGGCGACCATCGCGTTGATGTGGGGCCAGCAACAGATCACGCCGATGACCGGCATCGATCCGGCACAGGCTCAGATCCTCAAGCTGATGCCGTTTCTCTTCGGCCTCTTTTTCTTCACCGCCCCGAGCGGACTCGGGGTGTACATGCTCGTCAACATCGGTCTCTCAATCCTCCAGCAGTGGTGGATTAAGCGGCAGTTTCCACAACCGACACCCGCAAGCGCACCGGCGTGAGCGAGCGGGGTTGGTCAAACAGGGTGATCGTCCGGCGCGCCGGGAGCGCCGAGACATAGGGGGTAAGATGCAGGTACCGGAAGGGGTTTCCCCAGTGACAGGTGAAGGCCGCGACCTTAGGGCCGCGGTGGAGGCGGCGGCGACCCAATTGGGGATCGTCGCCAATCAAGTCGACTACAATTTGGATCTCTCGTTCTTTCGAAGCAACTCGGGGCAGTCGTTGTCGCGGACGACGGTTCGGATCGTGGCGTGGCCGAGCGGGCGAGACGCTTCGGTAGACGCGCCGCGCGAGGCTCGCCCGCCGCGGGAAGACCGTCCGCCGCGGGAGGACCGTCCGCCGCGGGAGGACCGCCCGCCGCGGGAAGATCGTCCGCCGCGGGAAGATCGTCCGCCGCGGGAAGATCGCCCGCCGCGGGAAGACCGTCCGCCGCGAGTGGCGCGCGACGGCCAGCCGCCCGGCGATCGCGCTCCCCGCCCCCCGCGAGAGGATCGATCCCCTCGGGGCGAACGGCGCGACCGTCCCCCGCGGGACGACGCTCCCCGCGCCGAGCGGCTGCGCGGACCGGAGGCCGGCCCGACCGCGGCCTCGGAGTTCGCGGAGACCTACTTCAAGCGCCTGCTCGAGCTGATGGACGTGGTGGGAACCGTCACCGGAACCGGGAGCGACAGCCGGGTCCACCTGGCGGTGAGCGCCGAGCGCGCGGGCCGGATCATCGGCAAGCGCGGTAGCACCCTCGACGCCATCCGCCACTTGCTGGGGCTCGCCCTCGTCAAACAGCACGGTCAGCTCACGATCGATGTCGACGTGGGCGACGATCGGCCCGAGGAGGAGCGGTCGTCGCGTCCAGAACGCGAGGATCGCGGCCCCCGAGGGGGCGGCGACCGTCGAGATCGCGGGGATCGCGGGGATCGCGAGGATCGCGGGGATCGCGGGGATCGCGGAGATCGCGGAGATCGCGGTGAGGAGAGCGGCCGGTACGAGCCGGAGAAACTCCGTGCCCTTGCCCGTCGCGCGGCTGAGAAAGCCAGTGCCACCGGCCAGATGATCACGATCAACCTCGAGCTGAACAGCTACGATCGCCGCCTCGTGCACATGGAGGTCTCCGAAATCGAGGGGGTCACCAGCCGGAGCGAGGAGCGCGAGGTCACCGCCGACGGGCGGAGTCGCACCGTGAAGTACGTGCAGGTCCTCCCGGAGACCGCTCCCTGAACCGCAGCGCCATCGTCGCCCTGGCCACCCCGTGGGGCCGGGCGGCGCTGGCGGTGCTGCGCTGCTCGGGTCCGTCGCTTGGCCCGCTCGTCGCGGCGTGGCTGGCGCCGCTCGGCGACCGTCCGCTGGCGCCCGGGGGGCCACGGCGGGTGGCGGTGCGGGGCCCCGACGGCGAGGGGGTCGACGACGGCGTCGCGACCTGGCGCCGCGGTCCGTCGACCTACACCGGCGAGGACACGCTCGAGGTCACGCTGCACGGGAATCCGCTCCTCGTGGAGCGGGCCCTGGCCGGCGCGCTGGCCGCCGGGGCTCGCCTCGCCGACCCGGGCGAGTTCACGAAGCGCGCTCTCCTTGCTGGGAAAGTCGACCTCCTCGCCGCCGAGGCGACCGACCAGCTCGTCCGCGCTTCGACGTCGGCCGGGCTCGCCATCGCGCGAGCCGGGCTCTCGGGCGCGGTGGCTGCGGTGGTGGCGCCCCTGCGCGAGGCCCTGCTCGACGTCGCCGCCGAGCTCGAGGCCCGGCTCGACTACCCGGCCGACGAGCTTGCGCTGTGCGACGACGATGCGCTCGTCACCACGCTGGCCGAGATCGCCGTTCGATGCGAGCAGGTGGCAGCGGAGGCCGAGGTGGGTCGGCGACGGATCGACGGGGTCCGGGTCGCGCTGGTCGGCGCAGTAAACGCTGGAAAATCATCCATTTTCAACCGCCTGGTGGGTGAAACCCGTGCGCTCGTCCACCCCTCCCCGGGGACGACCCGCGACGTGCTCGAGATCCCGTGCCAGATCGGTCCCTTTCCGGTCACCCTGCTCGACACCGCCGGCGAACGGGAGACGCCCGATCCGATCGAAGCGGCCGGGCTCGCGCTCGCGCTGGTGCTGCTCGCCGACGTGGATCTGCTGGTGGTCGTGCTGCGCGCCTCCGATGCCGGGCCGGATGCGGCGGAAACGCTCCTGCTGGCCCGAACGGCCGACCGCCGACGCGTGGTGGTTTGTAACGGGGTGGACCGGCCCGGAGTGCAGGTTCCACGGGGTGCGATCCCCACCAGCGCCCTGACCGGCCTTGGCTTCGACGCGCTCGCCGGGGGGATCGCGGACGCCTTGTCGGCGGGCGCCCCTGAGGCCGACCGCGTCCGACTCGGCTCGGCCCGGCAGCGCGACCTGCTGTCGGCGGTCGCCGGAGCGGCGCGGGAAGCCGCGGTGGCGCTTCCCCTCGCGGGGCCGGCGGTCGCGGCCGAGCTCGTGACGGCCGCGCTCGGCGAGATCGACACGCTCGTCGGTCGCGATCCCCGGGAAGAGGTCTTGACGGCGCTGTTCCGTCGGTTTTGCATCGGCAAGTAGCGGGGGGACGGTCCTCGCGTAACCCTGAGCCGGAGGATCCCATGCGTCACCTGTTCGTGATGGACCCGCTGAGCCGGATCGACGTGCGCGGCGACTCCACCTACGTGACCATGCGGGAGGCCACCGATCGGGGCCACGGGGTGTGGATGGCCACCCCCGACCAGCTCTACGCCCAGTCCGGCCGGGCGCGGGTGTGGGCAACGCCGGTCACCGTCACGGCTGCGCCTCCGCACTTCCACCTGCGGGAGCCTCTCGACCTGTCGACGGCTGAATTCGACGTGGTGTGGATGCGCAAGGATCCCCCGTTCGACCTCGGCTACATCTTCACCACGTACCTGCTCGACATGGCGGGAACCCTCGTCGTGAACCATCCGGCGGGGCTCAAGCTCTTCAACGAAAAGATCTGGTGCCAGGTTCAGTTTTCTCACCTGCAGCCGCCAACGCTGCTCACGAACCGGCTCGATCAGGTGCGGGGATTTGCCGAGGAACACCGCCGAATCGTCCTCAAACCGTGGGATGGCAACGGAGGGCGGGGGGTCGTGGTCACCGAGGCGGGGGACAAGAACCTGGGCGCGCTCGTGGAGCTGTTGACCCGGGAGGGCCGCGACCACCTGATCGCCCAGCGCTACCTCCCCGCGGCCCCGGAAGGCGACAAGCGGATCCTGCTGTTCGACGGTCGGCCCGTGGCCGCGATCCTCCGCGTGCCCGGGGCGACGGACCATCGCGCGAACATGCACGTGGGAGCCCGGGCCCTCGCGACCGAGCTCTCCGAGGCGGACAAACGGATCTGCGACGAGATCGGACCCGCGCTGCGGGAGCACGGGCAGTGTTTCGTGGGGATCGACGTGATCGACGGCTGGCTCACCGAGATCAACGTGACCTCGCCCACGGGCCTCCAGCAGGCCAACCGACTGTACAACCGCCGGCTCGAGGCGGAGCTCATGGATTGCGTAACGGCAAAGCGGGAGGAAAAAAGCCAATGATGTTGGCTTTCGCCACCGTCGCCTTTGCGGTCGATCCGAGCGACGAGGAGTCGCTGTCCGGTTTCGATCGCTCGAACCGCCCGGAGGTCGAGGTTCCGTTCGTGGGCCCCCCCGCTTCGCCTGGGGTGCTGGAGCGCGCGGCGGCGAGTGGCGAGAGCGCCCAGCGCGGCGCGGCGCAACTCTCCATGGACCCGGCCTTCGTCGGGGGGATCCAGGTCGGACTGGAGAAGCTGTATCGGCGGGACTACGCCGAGGCCAAGGCTCATTTCGTCGCCCTCGAGGGGAGGTTCCCTCACACGGGGGTCGCGGCGGTCGTCGACGTCCTGGTCTGGCAGGCCAAGATGCTCGAAAACTTCGACTTTCAGTACGACGCCCAGTATCGGTCGGCGTCGAATGTGGCGCGGGAATCGCTCGATACGGCGCTCGAGAACCCTGGAAACGAAGCATGGGAGCATTTTCTCTACGCCGGCGTCATCGGCATCGAGTCCATCCACACCGTCCGAACCGGATCCTACTTGCCGGCCTTACAGATGGCGTTCGAGGCGATGGACCACGTCACGAAGACCCGCGAGCTCGCCCCCGATTTCACGGACCTCCTCCTCGCCGACGGGATGTACAACTACTGGCGGACGGTCCTGACCGAGAGCAGCAGGTTTCTGCCGGACTTCGGCGACAAGCGGGCCCTGGGTCTCGAGCAGATGCAGGAGGTCGAGTCGCGCGGGATCTTTCTCGGCGCGCCGTCGACCCTTTCGTTGACCTTCTCCTACATCGAGGAGAGTCGGTACGATCTCGCGCTCGGCCGCTGCCAACACAACCGCTCGCGGTATCCGGACAGCGTGATCAACAACCTGCTGACCGGCACCACCTACCTCTACCTCCGGAAATACGGCGAGGCGTTGCGGGTATTCGACGAGGTGCGCTCGGATGCCCCCGAGAATCGCCGGGTGCGGTACTGGCGCGGCGTGGCGCTGTTGCGCGCCGGTGAGTCCGCCTCGTCGGAGGCCGAGTTCAAGACGTATTTGACCAGCCCCTACCTGGAGGCGTGGCACAAGTCGTCGACCTGGTGGCGACTCGGGCAGCTCTACCAGCGAGACAAGCGTTTTGCGGAGGCGGACGCTGCCTATGCCGAGGGGGTGGAGATCGACGGCCACGCGTCGTCGAAGGCGGCGCTGAACAGCCTGCGCGAACAGCGGCGGCGGGGAACGATCTCCTATTGATCAGCGCGGGCAGGACGAGCGGGTTCCATCGACGTCGATGAGCGCGACCGGCGGCCGGGCGAGCTGAGCCAGCACCGCATCGTGCAGCGTCACCGGGCCGGCCGGTCCCTCGATCGGTTGGGCCATGAACTGGGCGTCGACCTCGAGGCCCAGGTGCTCGGCGCAGGCCGGCCCGAAGACGCCGGGATGGTCTCCCCCGTCGGAGGAGACCGCGCTGATCTCGGCGAGCGACGCCACGACCGAGTCGGCGAACTCCTGCTGGGTGGCGCCGAGCGCCATGTAAACCCCGCCGGTCGGCGGATCGTACAGGTCCATCCGGGCGAGGAACGGCGTGCTGATCCACTGATAGGGGAGCGAGCTGCTCGCCCGACATTGCCAGTCGAGGTCGTCGGGCAGCGCGGCCTCGCAGGACGCGTCGCCGAAGCCGCGCACCGCTTCGGCCGCGTCGCGCGCGCCGTAGCGGGCGGCATTCTCCGCATGGACGGTGGCCGCCAGGTCGGCCCGCAACAGGGTGGTGTCCGGGGCGACCGCCGCATCGAGCACGCCGATCACCCGCGCGCCCGGCAGGCGGCTCGCCACCCAGTCGAGGTTCGTTCCCGCCCCGATCGATCCGGCGCTGCTCCCGGTGAAGAGCACGTTCGTCGCTGCGCTCAGGGTGGGGAGGATCTGGCTGCCGTCGTCGGAGATCGCGCCGGCCTCCGCCAGGGTGAGCGTGGCTTCGAGGATCGTGTGGCCTCGCCGCGGCAGGCTGTACGTCGAGAGGCCGTCGGCCCGCGTGACGGTGGCGAGCGACTGCCCCTGCCACAGGTCCGAGGAGCAGTAATAGAAGAAGACGTGGTTCCAACCGGAGAAGGCGTTTGTTCCCAGGTCGATGTTGTGGATCCCGACCCCGCGAATCGTCTCAGGGTTGTAGTTCGAGCTCATCTTGCTGGCGTCGTAGTAGTCGCTTCCACACCAGCGGATCGCGCACTCCTCGTAGGTGATGCACTCGCTGCCGCCCTGCAGGTGCATCACCCAGTCGTTCGCGTGCAGCGGATTCGTTGCCGCCCGCACGTAGATCGGCGCCGGCGATCCGTCGTTGCACACGGCCAGGGGATCTTGGAGGGCGACCCGGTGGAGGTCGACGCCCTGTTGGAGCTGGTTCGGGTACGGGGAAGGAACCACCTGGGCACCCGCACAGTCCCCGAGGACGGCGGCGATGTTGGGCGCGTCGACCTTCGGGACGCCGCTGTCCGTCGGCGGATCTGAGTCCTCCGATCCGGTCTCGGTGGTCGGGACGGGCGGCCCGGTGTCGTCTGGGACGCGGTCGGCTCCGGGGGTGCGCGTTTGGCAGGCCAGCAATGCACCCATCCACCACATGCGAGCCCCCGGGTCGTGTCGTCATAACGTGTAGGTTCACCCGGGGTTGGATCCTCGCGTGTCGCGGCCCGCCGTCGTCGCGGCCCGCCGCGACAGCGGGGTTGATCGACCGCGGCCGCCGCGGGCGGAGTCAGTAAAACACTTATTTAGACCGGCGTTTTACCCAGACTCTCTTGGCGCACGAAGGGGGCATGTCGCGCCTGGAGGGTGGCCGGAGCGCTGAGGTTGCACTAACTCGGGGGTTCCTGCGCGGTCTGGGGAGCGAGCATGCTTGCATTGGTTCTGGTGCTCGGCTGTCGTCCGCCCGAGGCCGATCCGGCGCTCGCCACCACGGCGCACCTCACCACGCCGATCCCCGTCGACCCGAGCGTGCTCTCCGGGGTGCTGCCGAACGGGCTCACCTGGTACACCGAGCACCAGGAGGAGCCGAAGGACCGGCTGGTGCTCCGCCTCGTGGTTGACGCCGGCAGCATCCTGGAAGACGAGGATCAACGCGGGATCGCCCACCTCGTCGAGCACATGGCGTTCAACGGAACGACGCGCTTTCCGGGCAACGGGGTGATCACCTACCTCGAGTCGATCGGCGCCGCCTTCGGGCCGCACGTCAACGCCCACACGTCGTTCGACGAGACGGTCTACAAGCTCATGGTCCCGACGGACGACCCGGCAGGGGTCAGCAAGGCCCTCGACGTGCTCGAGGACTGGGCAGGCGGGATCAGCTTCGAGACCGCGGCGATCGAAGCAGAGAAAGGGGTGGTGGTGGAGGAGTGGCGACGGAATCAGGGGGCGGGCTTTCGCGTGTCGAAGGCGATGCTGCCCCACACCTACGGGGAGGCCTACGCCAACCGAATGCCGATCGGCACCGACGAGTCGATTCAGGCGTTCGAACCAGACGCAGTGCGGCGCTTCTACCGCGACTGGTACCGGCCGGAGCTCATGGCAGTGATCGCAGTGGGCGATGTGGATCCGGCCGAGATGGCCGCGGAGATCGAATGGCGATTCGGCGACCTCCGCGGGCCCGACGCCCCGCGGGCGCGCGACCGGGTCGAGATGCCGCCGTTCCCGGACCGCCGGATTGCCATCGTGGCCGATCCGGAGCTCACCCAGACCTCGGTGAGCTACGGGCGCGGGTTCGACGACCGCGAGGGCGCCACCCACGCCGCCGCGCGGAAAAACGCCGTCGAAGGGCTGATGCTGTCGATGGTGCGCGAGCGGCTCGGAGACCGGACCCGCGCCGCGGATCGGCCGTTTCTCTCGGCGGGCGTGGGTTGGAGTCGGCTGTCGCCGACCGAGTCGAGCCGTCAGCTCTCCGCGCGGGCTCGAGAGAACGGGGGACCGGCGGCGCTCGAGGCCCTGTTGACCGAGTGGGTCCGAGTGGGCCGACATGGCTTCAACCCGGGGGAATTCTCCCGGGCCCGGTCGGAGCGTCTCGCTGAATACGACGAGATGCTCGCCCAGAAGGAGGACCGCGAGTCGGTGGGGGAGGCCGAGGAGTTGGTGCGGGTGTACACGAACGGCGAGTACTACACGCTGGTCGAGTACGAAGTCGCGATGATGCGACGCTTTTACCAGGAGGTCCCGCTCGACGAGGTGAACGCCTTCGCCCGAACCTGGCTCGCCGGGGACTCGGTGGTCGCCTCGCTCACTTTGCCCGCGAAGCCGGAGAGCCCGCCGCCCACCGAGTCGGAGATCGCGGCCCTGATCGACCGGGTGTTGGCGAGCGATCCGCCGGCGCTCGCCGACATCTCGAGCGACGGTCCGCTGGTGGCGGTCCCCCCCACGCAGGGTTCGATCGTCGCGACCACCACGCTCGACCCTGGGCTCGCGTTCACCCGGTGGGAGCTCTCGAATGGCGTCGAGGTGCTGTTTCGGGAGACCCCCTTTACCGCCGACGAGATCGTGCTGCGCGGCTGGTCGCCAGGGGGGACGTGGCTCGCTTCGGAGGCGGACTGGGTCGCTGCCAGCACCGCGGTGGACCTGGCCAAGGCCTCGGGCTTCGGGCCCTATGACGCCGCGTTGCTCGAGAAGCGCCTGTCGGGTCGGCGCCTGTCGGTCGGTCCCTGGATAGGATCCCAATTCGAGGGCTTCGACGTCACCTCCTCCCGGGAGGACCTCGACACGGCGCTGTCCCTGCTGTGGCTCCAAGCGACCGCCCCGCGCTTCGACCCGGAGATCCTCGAGCGCGATCGCCTCGACCGGGCGAACGCGCTTCGGCAGCGCGCGCTGAACCCCGAGACCCCCTTCCAAGATGCCTTTACCGCGGCGCTGTGGGGGGACCACCGGCGCTATCGCCGCTGGGTGGTCGAGGATCTGGTCGAGATGGACCTCGTGCGCAGTGAGGCCTTCTATCGAAGTCGCTTCGCCGATTTCTCCGACGCCACCTTCGCGATCGTGGGAGACGTGGACGAGGCCACCTTGAGGCCGCTGGTGGAGCGGTGGCTCGGCAGCCTGCCCGGCGGAGGTCGCGTCGAGATCGCCCCCGACGTCGGCGCGCGTCGAGCCCTGGGTCAGCACGAGATCGAGGTCCGAAGCGGTACGGAGCCGGTTGCCCGAGTGCGGATCCTCTACCACGGTGCCTTCGACAACGACGTGCTGGCCCGCAACCGACAGCAAGCGGTCGCCGATGTCCTGCGCACCTTGCTCCGCGAGGACCTCCGCGAGGCGCGCAGCGGGGTCTATGGCGTGTCGGTATGGACCGACGACGACAAGCGGGTGCCGAGTCCGGCGTGGGAGCTCGGCATCGAGTTCGTATGCGATCCGGCCCGGGTGCCCGAACTCAAGGAGGCCGCGCTGGCGATCGTTGAAAAGGTTCGAACGACCCCCGTCGCCGCGCACTACGTCGCCGATTTGCGGGCCAAGAACCGGCGCGATCGAGAGGTCGGGCTCAAGGCCAACGACTGGTGGGTCGACATCCTGGCCGTGTTCTTCCAAAACGAAGAAGATCCCGGGTTGATCCTCAAGTGGGACGAGCGGAACGACAGCCTGTCCCCCGAGGTGGTGGTGGAGGCGGCCGGCCGGTTCCTCGACCCCGCCAACCGTCTCGTCGTCGTTCGCCTCCCCAAGTGAACGGCTGGGGAGACCGGTTTCGCGCGGCGAACGCCGCCGAGCGCGCGGCCCGACACGGCCTCGCGGTGGCGATGGCGGTTTACCTCTGCCTCTTCGGCCTCTACTCCCAGTGGTACATCGAGGACGCGGCGATCGTGTTCGCGTTCGCCCGAAACGCGGGGAACGGGTTGGGTTTCGTGCCCTGGCCGGGCGGGGAGCGGGTGGAGGGGTTCTCCGATCCGCTGTGGACGCTGGTGCTGACCGCGCTCTCCGCGGTGCGGGTCAGCCCGTGGATCGCGGCCAAGATCCTGGGCGCTGGGCTCGGGCTCGCCACGCTCGCCGGGGTGGATCGCTGGGCGCGGGCGCTGCACCCGCAGGGCGACCCGCGGATCGGGGCGGCCGCCGCGGCCCTGGTGGCGATCTCGCCCCAGTTCGCGGCCTGGAACGCCTCGGGTCTCGAGAACCCGCTCCTGGGGTGGCTCCTCGTGTGGGGCGCGGTGGCGGTCGCGGAGGGGCGACCGGGGCTGGTCGTCGGAACCTGGTGGGGCCTCGTCGCGATCACCCGGCCCGAGGGGTTGATGTACGGCGCGATCGCCGGCGCGGTGGGCGGGGCTGCCGCCGGGCGGCAGGCGCCGCGGTGGATCGCCGGCTTCGGGGCCGGACTGGTGCTGCCGATCGCCGGGTGGATGGCCTTTAAGGTGCCGTATTTCGCCTGGCCGCTGCCGAACACGTACTACGCCAAGCTCGGCGACGTGGCCCCGGGCCTCGCGGTGTGGGACGGCGACGGGTGGAACTACCTGCGGAACTGGGGCCTCCGCACCGGCCAGGGGTTCCTGCTTCCGCTCTACGCGGTGGGCCTGGCCGGACCCTCGGGATGGCGCCCCCGCTTGGCGGCCGCGCTGGCGCTGTTGGCGATGCTGTCATGGGTCCCCGGTCTCGCATGGACCGACGAGATCCCGGGCTGGCCCCTTCGCGATGGGCCGGTGCTGGTGGCTGCGCGCCTCGCGCTCACCGCGTTGGCGTTGGGGGGACTCCCGCTCCTGGCGCTCGGTCGCCCCGGTTCGGCCGCCCGCGCGCTCGCCGCCTGGATCGCGGCCGCCGGTCTGTTCTTCTCGGTGGCTGCCGCCGGCGATTGGATGACCGGGTTTCGCTGGATGGCCATCCCGGCGGTCGCGCTCGGGGTGCTGCTCGCCGACGCGCTCGTGGTGTGGGTCCCGCGGCTCCCGGTCGGCGCGCGGGCGGTCCTGGCCGTGGGGGTCGGCGGGGTGCTCTTCGGGGCCGGTGGCGCCGAGACCGTCCGCTATGTGCGCGGGGCCGACACGTCGCCGTTCGACGTGCAGGATCGGCTGGCCTTCCACGCCCGGATCGCCCGCAAGCTGGCGCTCGACCTCCCGCCGCGGGTCGGCGACGTGGACATGGGGGCCCACCTGTGGTGGTACCGGAGCCCGGTGCTCGACTATGCCGGTTTGCTCGACGTCCCGTTCGCCCAGCACCACTACGACCCCCGATTCCTCGACGAGTACGTGTTTGCGGAGATCCGGCCCGAGATCGTCCACGTTCACGGGAACTGGTCGGCGCGGTCGCGGCTCCGCTCACGACCGGGGTTCTCGTCCTACGTCAACGTCGGCGGATACGCCCAGTCGGGCGGGATCCGGCATGACGGGAGCGTCGTTCGGCGGGAGCTCTTGACCGGGACCTGGACGGGTCCGGCCGGGCGCGGCGCGGTGTTTGGTGCCCAGGTGGGCGCGGCCGAGCTGCTCGGCTGGGAGGTCCCCGACGCGGTCGCGCCCGGCGGCCCGCTGCCGATCCGGACCGCGTGGCGAAAACAGGGCGTCACGCACGACTTCTCGGTGTACGCCTTCCTCGCGGACTCCCAGGGGGTGCGGGTGGTTTGGGAGCTGCCGCCGGGGTGGGGCTGGCTCCCGGCCGAGCGGTGGCGAACCGGGGAGGTCCTCGTCACCCGCCACCTGCCGACCGTTCCGGCGGATCTGCCGCCGGGGAACTATGATCTCGGGATCGCCGTGTTCGGGAAGCAGGACGGTGCCGGATGGCCGGCCGATCCGGCCGCCGCGGCCGCGGTGTTCGCGCGCGGGGAGATCCGCTGGCCAGGCGGGGTGGTGGTGGCGGCCGCCGCTGCGGTGGAGGCCGCGGTGCAGTCCGGCTTGGTCGAGGCGGAGCGCCGGGCCGACCAGGGAGACTGCGACGGGGCGATCTCCGTGCGCCGCGCGACCCGCGATCGGCTCCCCTTTGAACCCCCCGAGGTCGAAGCGCTGCGGGTTCCGATCGGCCGTTGCTTGGCCCGCCGCGCGACCCCCGCCGCGATGGCGGCGGCGATGCGCTGGGCGGCCGCCGATCCGGAGGTGCGCGCCACCGGAGTGGCGCTCGCGGACCACTGGGAGGCCGAAGGCCGCGCCGCGCTTGCCGGGGGGGATCCAGCGGCCGCCCACGCCTCCTGGCGCGCGGCCTTGGACGCCGATCCACTCCGACCGTGGCTTCGTCGCGCCCTCGAGGGGCTGCGTCGGGAGCGGTTGGGGCTCGATCGCCCGCGGCGATCGCCGGGTCCGGTCGAGCGGGTGGATCCGAATCAGCGCGGCGGTTGAGCGCCTTCGAGCTCGCCGTCGCGGACCCACACCAGTGCCATCTCCGCCGCCATCGACCGGGCCAGATCTCGCCCGGTGCGATCGATCGGGTAGCGGCTCGAGAGGATGGCCTCGAACCGATCGGCGTAGCGCACGCACACTTCGCCGTCCCGGGTGATCAGGGCCGCGCCCATCGCCGCGCTCACCAGGTACGGCTCGTCTCGCGAATCGACGACGACCGGCCCGCCGGTGGTCTCGATCACCTCGCCCGGCGCGCCGACCGCGGTGAGGGGCTGCCCCTCCCACCCGACCAGCCAGGTGACGAGCACCGCATCGCCGCCCGTGCCGTGCACGAGGCCCTCGAGCGCGTCCCAATCCGCTCGCCCGATGGCCGAGCGGGCCCGTTCCATCGCGCCCCCGGTCCAGGTGCCGAGCCGAAACTCGCCCGACCAGCTCTCCCCGAGCGCGCTGTTGATGGCGGTGGGCATCGCGAGCCACAGCTCGCGCGGAAGCCAGGCGAGCTCTCGGGTCCGCCGGGCCCGAAGGTGGGCCTGCTGGGGGGGAGCGGGGCGCCCGATCCACGTGTCGAGGACCAGCGCGGGGGCCTCGGACAGCGATACCAAGGGAAGAACCCGCACCTCGCCGGGCGCCCACCGGGCCGCGAAGTCCCAGCTCAGGGGCTGTCCCGCCAGGGCTGTCGCGACCCACCACATGCGCCGAGAGGATAACGCGACCGCCCGGGCCCGGACCGAGTCAGGTCAGGGCGGCGAGGCGGCCGAGGAGGAGACCCTCGAGGGCGACCAGTGCCTTGCTGAACCCGGCGATCCCCTCGGCGAGCTTCTCGGTCGCCATCAGATCTGCGGCGTGCATGCGGTCGTAGGTCGCTTTGTCGACGTGGATGCGCTCGAGCGGCGCGGTGGCCGCCGCCACCGGGTCCAGGCGACGCGGAAGGGTCCCGTCGGAGCCGTCGAGCTCGGCCAGGAGCGACGGGGCGATTGTCAAAAGGTCGCAACCGGCCAGCTCGCGGATCTCCGCTGAGTTTCGGAAGCTGGCCCCCATCACCTCGGTCGTGTGGCCGAAGCGCTTGTAGTAGGTCCAGATCTGGGTCACCGACACCACGCCGGGATCCTCCGCGGGAGGGTAGTCGCGTCCGGTCCTCGCCTTGTGCCAGTCGAGGATGCGACCGACGAACGGCGAGATCAAGGTTGCGCCGGCCTCTGCGCAGGCGATGGCCTGGTGGAGTCCGAACATCAGCGTGAGGTTGCAGTGGATGCCCTCGCGCTCGAGCACCTCGGCCGCGCGGATCCCCTCCCAGGTCGCGGCGATCTTGATCAGCACCCGTTCGCGGGAGGCGCCCGCCGCCTCATACCAGGCGATCAATTGACGGGCCTTCGCGATCGTCGCTTCGGTGTCGTAGGAGAGTCGGGCGTCGACCTCGGTCGAGACCCGTCCCTCGACAATACCGAGGATCCGAAGGCCGAAATCCACAGCCAGTCGGTCGATCGCCAGCCCCACCACGCGCTCGGGGTCGCTCGCGCGTTCCCGCGCCCAGCGCAGGGCTCCGTCGACGAGGTCCGCGTACTCCGGCATCTGGGCCGCGGCGGTGATGAGCGAGGGGTTGGTCGTCGCATCGCGCGGGCGAAAACGCCCGATCGACTGGATATCCCCGGTATCGGCCACGACAACCGTGTACGCCTTCAACTGGTCGAGCAGCGACATCGGGCCCCCCCGGCATCGGTCACACGCCGGGAGGGCGGTTGCAAGGGTTCCTGCGATGACGGCTCGCATCCTCCCCCCGCCGCGCGGCCCGTCGCCCGTCCAGCTCCACCGCGGTGATTTTGCGCCGGTACGGTCGATTCGCGTGACCCCGGCGGCCGCCGCCCACCGCGACGCCGCGCCGTTCGAGGCCGGCGGTCATGCCGTCTACCCACCGCCCGACGCCCCCGTCAGCGGGTGATAGGACTTATGCGGCGACGGATTCTCCGCGGCGGTATGAAAGTTCAGCTTCTCCCCGAAGTGGAGCGAGCGCGATGACGCGCCCCAACCCGAAGAGCTTGTGGGCGTCCGGAGCGAGGTCGGCGAGCCCGACGCCGAACAGCTTGAATAACGCGGGCTGGTACAGGCGTTCAACGAGCGTGCCCCCGTGAGAGGAAAGGCGTTGGGCCTCCAGGGTTTAAGCGTCGCCAGGACGCGGTGGACCTCGTCGAACAGGACCTTGTCGAGCTTCTTCGCGCAGCAGTCCGCCGGGCGCGACCTCGCGCTCTGCGATCGTCACGTCGTCACCCCGGCCCCGATGCACGCGCGCCGCGAGCAGACCCGCGATCCCGCCTCCGACGACGACCCGCGCCATCAATCCACCAGGTCCCACGACACCGGCGTGCCGACGGGCGCAGCGCGGCGCACCCGGCGCCCCAGCAGCCCCTCGTAGTGCTTCGGCGGTAGGCCGAAGCCCGGCCGAATCGCCCGAAGGTTCTCGGGGGTGAACGCCTCGCCAGCCGCCATGTCGCGGGCCACGTAAAGCGATCGCCGATACGCGAGCGAGGGGCGCTCGGCCGTGGTCGGCCCGTACTGCACTCGGCCGAGCGCGTGAAACGCGCGCTCGGTCTCCACCACGAGGGCGGCCAGCTCCGCAGGCTCGAGCGAGAACGCCGAGTCGACGCCCCCGTCGGCGCGCGCCAGCGTGAAGTGCTTCTCGATCACGCGTGCCCCGAGCGCCACCGCCGCGACGGCGGCCCCGATCCCGCCGGTGTGGTCCGAGAGACCCACGTGGATGTCGAACAGCGCCGCGAGGTGCGGAATGGTCGCTAGGTGCGTGTTCTCTGGCGAGCCCGGATAGGTGCTCGTGCACTTGAGGAGCACCAGGTCCTGGCAGCCGGCCCCGCGCAGGGCGGTGACCGACTCCTCAAGCTCGGCGAGGGTCGCCATCCCGGTGGAGACGATCACCGGCTTGCCGGTGCGTGCGACCCTTCGGATCAGCGGCAGGTCGGTGTTCTCGAACGACGCGATCTTGTAGACCGGCGCGCCGAGCGACTCCAGGAAGTCGACCGCGGTGTCGTCGAACGGGGTGGAGAACGCGACCATTCCGCGCGCGCGGCACCGCTCGAAGATGGGCGCATGCCACTCCCACGGCGTGTGCGCCGCGTGGTAGAGGTCATACAGGGTGCGACCCTTCCAAAGACTCTTTTCGTCGTCGATCCGGAAGGCGCCGTGCGCGAGGTTGAGCGTCATCGTGTCGGCGGTGTAGGTCTGCAGCTTGAGCCCGTGGGCCCCGGCATCCGCCGCAGCGTCGACGATTGCGAGCGCCCGATCGAGCGACTGGTTGTGGTTGCCGGACATCTCGGCGACCACGAACGGTGGATGGGACGGGCCGATCGCTCGACCCCCGATTACGAAGTCACGCGGTGCCATCTCCTGCCCCCTCGCTCGCTCGCCCCGCATCGCGGGCGATAGAACCGCGCACATAACGCGCCGCTTCTGCCCAGTGGGCCTGATCCGATTCGGTGGACGGGTTGTTAGTGTTCGCAGTAGTCGCCGGGCAACTGAGCCCGGGGTGAGCACCGTAGCA
>CANLGQ010000004.1 GCA_947490265.1 Pseudomonadota bacterium
GAACGCGGGCTCCTCCCGCCACACCCGAACCACCTCGAGCGCGCCCCCGCGCGACCGCGCCTCGAGCCGACCGACCAGCCGATCCCGGTGGAGCAGCGGGACCACGTACCAGCCCCAGCGCCGTTGCGCGGCCGGCTTGTAGACCTCCCAGAGGTATTCGAAGTCGAACGCCACCCGCACGAGCGACCGGTCCCACAGGATCGGGTCGAGCGGCCCGAGGATCCGCATCCGACCGTCGTCCTCCGGAAACGAGGCCTCGAGGAGCTCGGGGGGCGCCAGCCACGTCCGCGCGGACCCGGCGACGCGCACCGGAATCGCGGCGCCCGATCTCACCCCGTCGGCGCAGAGGGCCGCGCGGGACTGCGACAGCATCGACCACTGAGGTCCGGCGTTGGGTGACAGGAGCCCGGCCGCCCGCAACCGCTCTCCAAAGGCCCAGGTACCGAATCCGCCGCCGGTCTCGACCCCCGCATCGGGCAGCGCGCGCTCCGGGACATCGTACAGCTTGTCGCGCCCAACGCGCCCGGCGACCACCACCCGGCACTGAGTCCACAGCACCTCGATCGCGAGGGTAGCCGCCTTCGACGTCCCCTTCCAACCGTTCCAGTCGAGCGGCGCCACCCGCCCGCGGTCGGCCAACGCCCCAGCGCGCACCGGCCCCCGCTCCCGCACCTCGGCCTCGACCTCGTCGAGAAGCGAGAGGGGAATTCGCCGCATTCTCTCGCTGGTTCGCCACCACGGCGTCTCGATCGCCTGCCCTCGGTACCAGGGAAAGGCCCGGGCCGGGAGCAGGCACCGCTCCTTGGCAAAGTGCTCGAAGGCAAAACCGGGAAGGACTGCGCGATACACGTCGCCCTTCCCGATCGCGTCGACCCGGGCCAACGCCACGAGATCGGCGTTCGAGCCGAGCGGTTCGAGCGGGTCGAGCTGGATGGCGCCGAGCCCCTCCAGCGCCGCGCGCACCCCGTCGAACCCGCGCCCCCGCACCCGGTGCAGCAGCCAGCCGCACAGGCGAAGGCGCGCTTCCGCCTGGCTCCAGGTGACCGTCACGCCCGGAGCGCGCGCCCGATCCCGGCGACGGCGGCCTGACATTGCGCCACCGACACGGCCCCCACCGACAGGCGCATCCACCCGTCGTCGTCCGGGTAGCCGAACGCCTGGAAGGGGACCACGGCCACCCCCGCCTCGCGCAGGAGAAACCGGCGCACCGCCTCGTTCGTCTCCCCAGGCCGCACGACCCGCGCCGAGAGATAGATGGCGCCCCGCGGCGCGATCGCGTCGATCGGAAGTCCCTCGGCTTTCAGCGCCATGAACCCGTCATAGAGCACGTCGAGACGGGCCTGCACGGCGGCGCGCATCCCCCCGAGCCAGTCCGACACCGCCCCCGCGTCGGCCAGCAGCAACGCCGACGCCCGCTGCTCCGCCTTCGGGGCCCACGCGCCCACGTGTCCGAGCAGGTCGCGCATCCGCGCCGACACCGCGGGCGGGGCACAGCTCCACCCGACGCGCAGGCCAGTCGCCGCAAACGCCTTGGACAAGCCGTCGATCAGGATGGTCCAGGGGGCGGCCTCCGGCACGAGGCGGACCGGATCGACGTGCGCGGTCCCCCGGGCGGTCAGCGTCCAGTAGACTTGGTCGTAGACTAGGAACAAGGCGCGCTCCCCGGTGGTCCGGCGGCGGATGTTCTCGTCGACCACCGCGCGGGCGATCGCGGTGAGGGCTTCCGGCTCGAACGCCGTTCCCGTAGGATTGAGCGGGCTATTCAGCACGAGCAGGCGGGCGTCGCGAAGGTGCGGGACGAGCTCGGACGGGAGCGGCAGGAACGCGTTCTCGGGACGACACCGGACCGGCACGCCGACCGCCCCGGCGAGGTGCACGTAGTGGTTGTTGTTCCAGGATGGAACGGGATAAACTACCCTATCGCCCGGATCGAGGACCGCGCGGTAGGCCGCGTACAGCAGCGGACGGGCCCCGCCGGCGATGAGGATGCACGACACCGGATAGCGGATCCCCTGCTCGCGGGCGAGGAACGAGGAAACCGCCTCCCGAAGCTCGGGGAGGCCGTCCGACGGCGGGTAATTCGTGTGCCCCTCTGCAAGAGCAGCCACGATCCCCGCCTCGAGCTTGTTCGGGATCCGAAACTCCGACGCCGAGAAGTCACCGACCGTCAGGTTGACGATGGGCTGCCCCTCAGCCTGGAGCGCGCGGATCTCCGCCGCGATCTTGAGGATTTCGGAGCCCACAAGACCGAGCGCCATGCGGGAGAGCCCGCGCTGGGCATCGGCCTCACCGGTGGGGGAGAGCGTCGCGCCGACATCGAGTGGTTGCATGCCCCGCACGTACCCCTTCCGCGTGGGACCGGCCGCTCTGACGGAATTTGCACAACATGGACGGGCCAGGACGCTATGATCGCGGGGTGAGGGGCGAATGGGCGTCTGGGGCAAGCGGTGGGGCACGCTAGTGGTTCTTGGCGTTGCTTGCGGCGACCCGGATGGAACCCCCGGCACGAACAGCAGCAACGACGGCACCGGTCCCACCGGAGACTCGACCGACGGCGACCCCGACACCGGCAGCGACACCCCCGCCGGAATTCAGGGACCGCACGGCGAACAGTTCGTCGAGGACGCGTCGGGCACGATCTATGGGGCGGACGCCTACGAAGGGGCGGGCGCCGCCTTGCTGTGGGTCGACGCCGACGGCGACGGCGACGACGACCTGCTGGCGCTCGCGGACCAGGAGACCGACCCGGAGGACGGGCCGCCGTACATCGGGGTTTGGACCGAGCTCCCCACCGGGGTCAGCACGTTCGTCAACGCCGCGTGGACGGTCAACAACGACCTCAGCACCGAACAGTCTCGGATCCGCTGGATGAGCGCCGGAGACCTGTCGGGCGACGGGCAACAGGACCTGCTGGTCGAGCGAACGCTCCAAAGCGGTGGAGCGGAGACGGTGCTTCTCGCCGGACCGCTCAACGCGATCCGCTCGCTCGCGCAGTCCGATGCCCATCTGGTGTTCGAGACCGGCGGAGAGGACCTCAGATGGGCCACGGTGCCCGACATCACCGGCGATGGCCTCGACGACCTGGTCGCCGGAGATCCCCGCTCGGACGAGCTGGTGCAGGAAGGCGGAGAAGCCTGGGTCTTCGCCGGCCCGCTGCTCGGGCGCCGCGAGCCGGACCTCGCCTTTGCTCAGGTCCGCGGCTCGATCCTCCGGGAGGCGATCGGGGGGGCGATGGCGGCGGAGGACGTGGACGGCGACGGCATCGGCGACATGGTGCTCGCCGCGTCGATCGAGCACGTCTACATCCTCGAGGGGCCGATCCAGGGCTCCCCGACCGTTCAATCCGCGTATAGCGCCCGATGGACCTATGATCCGCTCGACGAGGAGGCCACGAGTGTCTACACGTCGCCGGTCTGGGTGGGCGACGCCACCGGCGATGGGAAAGCGGACATGCTGTTCGGCAGCCAGGACCTACGCCTGGTGGCCGGGCCGCTGACCGGGGAGCTCTCGGAAGCAAGCGTAGAGGCGACCTTCCCTGGTGCGACCGACTTTTCGGTGGGCGACGTGAACGGCGATCGGATCCCCGACCTGCTGGTCGGCGACGGCGTCTACAATCCCGGAGTGAGCGCCGAGGAAGGCATCGCGTTCCTGTACTACGGGCCGATGTCCGGGGTCCAGGGGGCCTCCGACGCCACGTTCGCCCCGACGAACGCGCTCGATGGGTTGGGCTCGGCGGTCGGGCTCGGCGACGGCGACGGCGACGGCTTCGACGACGTGGCGATCGGGGTCCCGGGGCTCGATGCGGGCGGGGTCACCGCGGGAGCCGTGCTCCTCTTCCGCGGCGGGGCGTAGCGGTCAGGGATCAGACCCGCTCCACCTGCTCGGGCCGCGTGTTCACCGTGATCGCCCCGGCGCGCACCCGCAGCCCTCCGTCGCCCACGGACACCACCTCGCCAACGAGATCGTACTCCCGCAGGCGCACGCGGTCGCCAATCACGAATGCGGTCGTCGGTCCTGGGTTTTCTGGCGCGGGACGCGCCGGTACGATCCCCCGGAAGGCGCCCACCGACGCCTTGGCGAGCGCGGCCTCAAGGGCGTCCGGCGCAGCCTCCAACCGCGAAACGATCGCGTCGATCGCCTTCTCCGCGGCCCGGACCCGCTGAAGGAACACCCGCGCGGCCTCGAACTCGATCCGCCGCGCGCGGAGGGCGATCTCCGCCTCCCGGGCGGCGACCGCCGCCTCCCGTTCGACCAAGCCCCGCGTCAATCGCTCGGACTCGTCGGCGGACCGCTGCCAGCGCGCGCGCTCGGCCTCGAGCTGCTCCACCGTGGCGGAGACCGACCGCTCCCCCTCGCCGACCAGCGCCGCCGCGCGCGCGATCACCGGCGTGTCGATCCCCACCCGAGCGGCGATCCCCAGCGCGTGCGACTCCCCCGTGACCCCGACGACGACCCGCCATGTCGGTCGGCCCTCGTAGTACTGCATCGCAGCCGAGACGAACCGAGCATCCGCCGTTCCCAGCCGTTTGAGCGGACCGAAGTGGGTCGTGACCACGACCCGGGCCCCGCGGTCCACGAGCGCCTCCAGGATCGCCTGGCCGAGCGCCGCTCCTTGGGCGGGATCCGTCCCCGCGGCGATCTCGTCCAGCAGCACCAACGCCGCGTCGCCGGCGGTCTCGAGCGTCGCCCGCAGGAGCACGAGATGCGCCGAGAACGAGGACAGGTCCTCGGCGACGGCCTGCTGGTCCCCGATGATCGCGACCAGGGTGGCGAAGCGGTCGACCCGGCTGGATTCGCCAGCCGGTACCAGGCATCCGTGCCGCACGAGCTGGGCGCACAGGCCGATGGTCTTCAGGGCCACCGTCTTTCCGCCGGCGTTGGGCCCCGAGATCACCAGCGCCGGCTGCGCGGGACGGAGATCGAGGTCGTTCGGCACCACCGCGACCCCCCGGAGCACGAGCAGGGGGTGCCGGGCCTGCCGCAGCGCGATCACCCCCTCCTCCCCGACGATCGGTCGGGTCGCACCGAGACGAAGCCCGAGCTGAGCCCGCGCACAGACCGCATCGAGCCGGATCGCCGCCCCGACTCCCCGATCGATCGCTCCCGAGGCCGTGCCGAGCTCGCGGGAGAGCGCAGCGCGGATCCGCCATTCCTCGGCGGTGAGCTCCCCCTCCGCGAGCCGGAGCCGGTTGTTCAGCGCGATGACGACGTGGGGCTCGACGAAGACCGTGTGGCCCGACCCGCTGGTGCCGTGAACGATCCCGTGGTCCATCCGCTTCGCGTGGGCCTTGATCGGCAGGACGTAGCGGTTCTCGCGGAGCGTCCAGAACCGATCCTGGAGGAGCTCGGCGAAGGTGTCGCCGTGGACCAACCGGTCGAGCGTGCCGCGGATCTCGGTGTGGAGCGCGGCGATCCGCTGGCGCAGCTCGGCCAGCAGGGGGAACCGGATCGCGGACAGCCCGCCGGCGGCGTCGAATGCGTCGGCCAGCGACAGCCGCACGTCGGGCGAATCGACGAGGTCGGCACCCCACCGGGCGAGGGTCGGGATCTCGGCGCCGTGGCGTTGGAGGACCCGCTACAGGAGGTGCAGCGCGTCGAGCGCGATCCCGCCCCGTTGGATCGACGGCAGATCCAGCACCTCCCCGAGAAATGCGCGGCGGGCCTCGGACCGCGCGTCCACCACCCCGCCGACCGGCAGATACGTACGCGCGTCTTCCAACGCGCGAAGCTCGGCGATCGCGTCGTACATCTCCTCGATCGCGGCGACGTCGGCGAGCGGACGAGCAGACCGAACGGCGGCGGCCCCCATCGGGGTGCGCGCCCCTTCGGCCAGGGCGTCCTGCAGGGCCGGCCAGTCGAGGCCGTCGAGGGTCAGCAGGTCGAGGTCCATGGTCAGCCGGTTATCGCACCGCCGAGGGCCGGCTACTCGCGATCCACCGGATCGGGCCACGCGATCGGTTGCTCCACGGGGGGCGCGGGGCGCTCCGGGCAGGTCCAGTGGATCGCCCCTTCGTCGGAGACCCACTCCACGCAGGGCCGCGCCAGGTCGTCCCACCAGGTGATCGCCAGCTCCTCGTCCTTCCAGCCCAACGAAGCTGCGATTCGGCGCTCGGCGTCGAGCGGCACCGGGCGCACGGCCAGGACCTCGACGGGAGCGCCGGCCCACAGGCGAACCGCCGCGACACGAGGGGTTTCCCCTTGGAAGAGGAGGAGCGCGCCCCGACCGCTCGGCCCCTCCATCCACGGACAGCGGGCCCCGGCTCCGCCCCGCACCAGCCGATCCGAGAGCTCGTGGACCGCGGCGGACCGCGCGGGCGCCACCGCGGCCAGGACCGCGTCAGGCACCGGGGGGCACGCAGGAACCTCCAAAGGGGCTGGCAGGGGGACCGAGGGCGGCGGCGGTGGCTCCACCGCGCAACCGGCCAGGAACCACACCACTAGAGGACGGCGATCGCGTCGATCTCGACCGCGACGTCGCGCGGCAGCCGAGAGACCTCGACCGTCGCGCGGGCGGGGCGGTTGCTGCCGAACGTCTCGGAATAAACCTGGTTCATCGCAGCAAAATCAGCCATCGACTTCAGATACACCGTGCACTTCACCACCCGCGAGAGAGAGGACCCGGCCGCCTCGAGCACCGCGGACAAATTCGCCAGCACTCGGCGGGTTTGCGCCGCAGCGTCGCCATCGACGACCTGGCCCGAGTGCGGGTCGAGCGCGATCTGTCCGGAACAAAACACCAGGTTGCCGGTGATCACGGCCTGGGAATAGGGCCCGATCGCCGCAGGCGCTCCGGTCGTCTCCACAGTTTTCACGGTGGCCTCAATAGCAGTTGTTGATGAGCTCCCCGAGGCCCCCGGCCCCCGGGACGATGTAGTCGTGTTCGTCGAGTCCGCGCTCCTCCGACCAGCGCTCCCCCGGCGGGCGGGCGAGCACGGCGGGCGGGGAGAAGCCGCGATCGAGGCGCAGGGCGAATACGTGGACCTCCGGATGATCGGCCGCCATCCGGGCGAGGTACTCGGGGGTCACGATGAGGTGGAGGACCAAGATGCGGGCCGGGACGCCGAGGGTCCGCTTGTACATCGAGAGGGCCGCCGAGACGCTGCTGCCGGTGGCACCCATCGGATCGGGAAGCAGCAGCGTGGTGCCCGCCACCGAACCGCCGATCTTGCTGCCCGCGGTCGCGACGCCGTCGACCCGGCCGTCGGCCCCGGCCGTGCGCTGCATGTAGATGTGATCGACGCGGACCGAGAGCGGATCGAGGAGCAGGAGCAGCTCCGCCTGCAGGGTGTGGGACGGCAGCATCCCCGCGCGCGCGAGGTCGACCAGCACGACCTGCTGCGGGGCCAGCACCCGCGCCTGCAGGCGAACATCAGCGTGCTTCTCCGACATCCGGGTGGGGACCGAGACATCGACGGTCGGCAACCACTCGGCGGCGGCGTAGAAGAGCCGCTGGAAACAACGCGTGAGGAGCGCGTGGAACACCGGATCGGCAGCCCCCGGCGCCGAGAGCCGCGCGACGGCCGACGCGGACCAGGCGTCCCCGATCAAGTGGACGTTCGGCCCGTACCCATGCTCAGCCAAAGACATCGAGCGCTCCCTCCAAGGTGGCGGCCAAACCGTGCGCGGCGATCTGGGCGGCAGCGGTGACTTCTTCGTGGGTCAACGGGTTGCCGGTCAGGCCGGCCGCCCGGTTCGACACCACCGCCAGAACGGCGCACGGAAGCCCGATCTCCGCAGCGGCGACCACTTCCGGGACGGTGGACATCCCCACGATGTCGGCCCCGAGCGTGCGCAACATCCGGATCTCGGCCGGCGTCTCGTAGGCCGGCCCCGGCATGGCGGCGAGGACGCCGTCGCGAAGCGAGAGTCCCGCCCGGGCGCCGGACGCCCGCAGCACGGACCGGATCGCGGCGTCGTGCGCCCCCGAGAGGTCGGGGAAGCGCACGCCGTAGGCGGGGCCGGTCAGCGGGTTGGCGCCCTGGAAATTCAGGTGGTCGGTCACCAACACCAGGGTTCCCGGCTCGAGCCCGTCGGTGATCCCCCCCACCGAGCAGGTGAGGATCAGGCGCTTCACCCCCCACTTGGCGAGGGCGCGCACCCCGCGCACCAGGACCGGCGGAGGATGACCTTCGTACAGGTGGACGCGGCCGGACAGCAGCGCGACCCGGTGGCGCTGGAGGCGGCCCACGACGACCCGGCCGGCGTGGCCCGGCACCGTCGACCCGGGGAGCCCGAGTTCGGGGAAGGGAGCGACCACCGGATCGAGCACCCGGTCGACCACCGGACCCAGCCCGGAGCCAAGGACAATTGCAGTGGCCGGGGCCGCGCCGAACCGCGCTGCGAGCCGATCGGCGGCCTCGCCGACCGGTCCGTCTTCGGGATGCGACACGACTCCCTCCGCGCGCGGAGCCTGACACATCGCGCGCGGAAACGCCACCACGGGTGGAAGGACGGCCGTGCCCCCGATACAGTTCGCCCCGTCCGCAGAAGGTGCGATGTTCGGATCGTTTCCCCTGGTGCTCGTCAATAACCGTCACGAACTCGAAAACGTGGCGGACAAGCTCTCGAAGTGCAAGGCCATCGGGGTCGACACCGAGAGCGACTCGTTTTATCACTACCAGGAGAAGGTCTGCCTCCTCCAGTTGTCGGACGCCGAGGCGGACTACGTCATCGACCCCCTCGCGCTGGACCAGGACCTCTCCGCGCTGTCGCCGATCCTCGCCGACCCCTCGATCACCAAGATCTTCCACGGCGCCGACTATGACGTCGTCTGCCTGAAGCGCGACTTCGGGGTGGAGATCCACGGGATCTTCGACACCCTGGTCGCCACCCAGCTCCTCGGCCGCACCCGGTTCGGCCTCGCCGACCTGATCGAGCGCTACTTCGGACACGAGGTCGACAAGTCGCTCCAGCGCCACAATTGGGCCCAGCGGCCGCTCGAAGACGAGCACCTGTACTACGCCCGCGGCGACACCCACTTCCTCCGCGCGCTCCGCGAGATCCTGCTCCGCGACCTGAACAAGGCCAATCGCCTCCGCCGCTTCGAGGAGGAGTGCCGGCTCCTCGAGCGGCGCCAGTGGCAGGGCCGGGGGTTCGACCCCGACGGGTGGCTCAAAGCCAAGGGCACGCTCAACCTCGACGACGCCGGAAAGCGGGTGCTCCGTCGGGCGTGGGCCTACCGCGACGAGCAGGCGCGGGAGATGGATCGCCCGCAATTCAAGGTCATGCCCGACGACGTGTTGGTCGCGCTGGCCGAGATCCGACCCACCAGCGAGGCGGCGCTCGACCGGGTGATCAGCCCGCGATCGGGCCTCCGACGCCGGCACGGCAAGCGGTTGCTCCGGGTCGTCGAAGAGGGGCTCGAGGACAAGAGCCCACTGGCCACGGGGACAAAAGACCGCACCGCACCGCGCGGACCGAAGCCGCGCCTGACCGGCCGGGCGGCCGAAAAGGTGATGGCCGATCTGCGCATCTGGCGGAACAGGACCGGAAAGGACGTTGCGACCGCCGCGTTCACCATCGCGTCGAACGGCACACTGAAGGCGATCGCCGCCCACCGGCCGATGACCCTCGAGGAACTGGCCGCGGTACCCGAAGTCCGCGCCTGGCAGGTGGAGGAGTTCGGCAACGAGATCCTCGAGGCTCTGCAAAAGTCCGATCCGCGCAGCCGGTGACGCGATGGGTCAACTCGCCTGGGTGATGCTCGGCGGGGCTGCAGGGAGCGGCGCCCGCTATCTGGTAGGGATCGTGGTGACGCAACGCGTCGGAACGAGCTTTCCCTGGGGAACCCTCGGCATCAACCTCGTGGGTTCCCTGCTCCTCGGGCTGCTGTGGTCGTGGTGCGACCGCGGGGTGCTCTCCCCCACGAGCCGCACGGCACTCGGGACCGGGGTGCTCGGCGGGTTCACCACCTACTCCACGTTCTCCGCCGAGGCGGCGATGCTCCTGTCGAGCGGGGCGACCGGCCGGGCCGCCGCCTACCTCCTCGCGACGGTGATCGGCGGCCTGGCGGCCTCGTTCCTCGGGCTCTGGCTCGGCCGGGGGGCGTGAGCGGGCCCTTCGCCTCGGCGGGCTACCCGAGGCCGAGTCGGCGGTGCCACGGTCCGAGCAGACGTCCTCCAGGATCCATCTCCCGCCGAAAGACCTCGAACGCCTGGAACTCAGGGCCGACGCGCTCTGCGATCCCGCTCGGGTCGAAAGCCTTCCCCCAGTGGGGTCGGCCCCCCAGGCTCCCCAGGATGTCGGCCGCAAAGGCAAGGCTCTCCGGCCAGCGATGGGGGGTGGTCTGGTAGAGGCTCACCCAGCACACGTCTCGCTCGCGGGCCGCGGAGAGCGGGATGCCGTCGGCCCGAGCGGTGCGCAGCTCCTGGAGAAAATCTGCGGGAATACCGTGTTTCTGGATGCCGAGGCGCATCGCTCGCCACGCCTCGGGCGCGGCCTCGATCGGGATCGCCCACTCGGTCTCTTCGTGCCGCGGGATCCCGTGCTCGTTGATCCGCTCGAACATCCTCCCCGTTCGGGGCTCCGCCCAGTTCTTGAAGTGCAGCCGGTCGGCCAACCGGAAGATGCCGGGCGTGAGCGCCGGAAACCGGCCGCAGACCCCCAGCAGCGCAGCGAACAGCCATTCCCCGAGGAGCTTCCCCTCGAGCCGCTGAGCGAAGCCGAGGCGATCGAACGGCTCGGGCAGCACCGCCGGGGGGGCCACCGCGGCGAACGCCTGGACCCGGGTCCGACGCCCATGAGGGAACCAGGAGAAGCGATGGCGCAAGCCGCTGTCTCGCTCCCCCTGCACCAGCTCCTGAAGCGCGGCGGGGCCCTCCTGCACCGGGAGGGTGAACTGCCGCTCGGCGATGTAGAACAGCGGCACGGTTTGGATCCGGAGGCCGGTGATCACGCCCAGACAACCGAGTGACAGGCGGAGGTACCCCATTTCGACGGGATGGGCCTCGTTGGTGTACTCGCGCCGCTCGCCGGCCATCGTCACGAGGCGCACGCCGCTGACGGCGGCCGACAGGCAGGGATGAAGGCGGCCCGTCCCGTGGGTGCCCGTCGCGGTGAGCCCGGCCACGGTCTGCGCCGAGATCGACCCGAGGTTCGCCAAGGAGCGCCCGACCCGGGCGAGGAGCGCGTGGAGGCGGAGCACGGTCGTCGCCGCGCCGACCCAGACCCGCCCGGAATCGTCTACCGGACCGTGAAGCCCCTCGAACGCGGCGCCCCGAAGCGCGATCTGGGCGTACCCGGGGTCGGCCAGTCCGAGGGGGGCCCACGAGTGGCTGCTCCCCATCGCCCGCACCGGGCCCCGACCGGCCGCCAATGCGCGCGCCAAATCCTCAGCATCGGCCGGCTCCAGGCTACTTCCCGGCGTACACCGATGCGCCCCGCTCCAGTTCCGCCATGGCGGCGTCAGGCGGGCTCCGGGCGGGTGAACAGGCTGGCGAGTTCCTCGCCCCGCGCCGCAGCGTCGCAGAAGCCCAGCTCCTCGATGGGCGCGGTGAACGCCCGGTCGAAGAACAGGTAGCTCATCAGGTCGGCCTCCTGGGTATTTTCCCCCATGATCCCGAGCAACCGACGGGTGGCCCACGGCAGCCGCTCGGCCGCGCTCTCGAAGACCGCTGCGGCGATCCGCCCGAGATCCTCCGAAGGGCGCAAGAACACGTAGCGGATGACCCGGTACGGCTTGAACTCGGCGGCGACCCGCTCGAGAAAGTCCGGGTAGGCGCTCTGTCCCCATTCGAGGAAGCCGTTCAGCGCGTCGATCCGCCGGATGTTCTCCTCGATCGGATCGAGCATCAGCGCATTGAGCGCTTTACCCGCCAGGAACATCGGGGTTGGCGACGCGTTGGGCGCCTCCTCTTCGCCGCGCAGGCGCTTGACGCCGACCACGAGCGCCCGATCGACCCCGGCCTCGACTGCCGGCGATAGCGGCGTGTTTTGCCGCAGCGCCCCGTCGAGATAGTGGCGGCCGCCGATCTCGATCGCCGGGAACACGAACGGGATCGCCGCGCTCGCCAGGCAGTGCTCGGCCGCAATCCGGGTTCGAACCGCGGTCGACGTCGCGGCCCGGCGCAGCGGCACGTCCCCCTCGGTGAAGATCTTGGTCTTCCCGCTCCCGACATCGGTCGCCGAGACCATCATCGCCTTGATGTGGCCGGCGTCGATCCGCTGGTGGAGCCGATCCCACGGCACCCGGTCGCGCATCAGCCGGTACAGGGGCGATGGGTCGAACAGCCCGACGCCCTGGCCGAGCTCGGTGGTGCGCTCGAGCCACCGCGACGGTCGGCGGGCCAGATCGGTCCACGAGAACGAAAACACCTGGTCGATGCTCACGTTCTGCCAGAATTCCCACACAGCCCGGGCCCCGTCGGCGCCATCGGCCGCCACCCACGCCCCGTTCAACGCCCCGACGCTCGTTCCCGAGATGAGGTCGGGGTCGGGGACGATCCCGAAGCGCTTGGGCAGCGCGGTGTACACATAGCGGAGCACGCCCGCCTCGTAGGCCCCTCGGGCACCCCCTCCCGCCAGGATGAACCCGAGCATCAGCTCGGCCCCGTCGGGGCCGACCGCGCCCGCAGGACCGCGGCGAAGAGCTGCTCCCGGGTAAACGGTTTTCCCAGGATCTCCCCGGGCCGCAGCCCCCGGGCCCGGGCCGCGAGTTCCACGTCGTTCACCGACGTCTGAGGCAGCCCGTTCTCGACGTCCCATCGCGCGAACCCGAAGCGACTCAGCGCGGGTCCCTCGCCGGGCGGCTCGAACCGGGTTGCCAACGCAATTGCAGCGAGCAGCGCAGTGATCACGACAGCATCGGCGGCATCCGAGCGATCCTAACACCGAAGCCCGATCAAAACTGGAAGTAGACGAAATCCTGGGCGGTCACCCGCCAGAACAGCCACAGCGCCAGCGCGTAGACCACCCAGGCGCTCGTCCGCACGGGGAAATAGGCCTCCCGCTGGGCGAAGCGCGGGGTCACCCACCGGTCCCAGGCCCAACCGAGGATCAGCGGCACCGTCGCGAGCGTCGTCACCGATGCGACGACCGTAGTGACCACCCACTCGTCCTCCGATGCTGAGAACGGACTTTTCGAGAGATGCTGGCCGATTCGCGTCAGCGAGTGCTCCCGGAAGAACAGCGAGCCCACCAACCCCACGCCGAGGAGCTGAAAACCAATCGCCGGCACCTGCCACCCCGGGATCCGGGTCAGGCGCCCCGCCGGCCGGGCAACAACACCCTGCACCACCGTCCAGAACCCGTGGTACAGACCGAACAAGGCGAAATTCCACGACGGCCCGTGCCAGAACCCGATGAGGAGGAAGGTCACGAGCGTCGCGGCGGCGAACCGAAGCCGGCCCGGGTGCGGACCGAGCAGCGGCCCCAGCAAGTAGTCCCGGATCCAGCTCGACAGTGAGATGTGCCAGCGCTGCCAGAACTCGCTCACCGAGGTCGCCAGGAACGGCTGCCGGAAGTTCTCGACCAGCTCGAACCCAAGCAGGCGGGCGGTTCCCCGCGCGATGTCGGTGTACCCTGAGAAGTCGGCGAAGATCTGGATCATAAACGCGGCGGTGGCCGTCCAGATGAGGGGGCCGGCTGGATCGCGCAACGCGAAGACCTTGTCGACGTAGGGCGCGATGCTGTCGGCGATGACGACCTTCTTGACCGCGCCCCACAACATCAGGGTGATCCCGGTTTCGAGGCCGCGCGACGACCAGGTTCGCGGGCGTTCGAATTGGGGCAGCAACCGACCCGCGCGCTCGATGGGCCCCGCGACCAGCTGTGGGAAGAAGCTCACATAGGCGAGGTAGGTGAGAAAGTCGTTTCGCGGCCGGAGCTCGCCGCGCCAGACGTCGACGACGTAGCCCAGCGTCTGGAACGTGTAGAACGAGATGCCGACCGGGAGCAGGATCCCGAGCCCGGCCGGGTGGACCTCGAGGCCGAGGGCGGTGAGGAGCGCTCCGACGTTGGCGACAAAGAAGTCGAAGTACTTGAAAAACCCCAGCAAGGTGAGGTTCGAGCCGACGGACAGCACGAGGAACAGGTTGCGGCGGCGCGGGAACGTCACCATGAGATTCGTGGCCGCAAAGTCCACGATCGAAGCGGAGTAGAGCAGGACGACGAACCACGGGTGGACCCAGCCGTAGAAGACCGCACTCGCCACCAGGAGCAGCGCGTTCTGCCGGCGAAGGGTGCCGAGCAGCCAGTAGGCAGCGTAGACGGCTGCGAAGAACGCGGCGAACTCGATCTGGACGAAGTTCATCCGCGTCCCGTCACGGGAGAAGGAGCGCGCGGACCGTCTGGTGGGCCGAGCCCGCGATCTCGTCGCGCGCTCGGTCGGAGAGGGGGCCCTCGAGGGCCGTTCCGGCCACCCGGATGGCCACCTCCTCGGGCATGCGATCGAGCAGATTCACCGCGAGAAGTCCCAGCCCGGCGAGCTCGGGATCCAGCACCCACCGCATCAGCGCGGCCTCGATCAGCGGATCGGCCGACCGCTCGATCGCACACGTCGCCGCGCGCATTCCCGCCCAGGGGGGCGAGACGACCTGCTCGGCGATCTTCACCAGCGACGGGCCGGGCTGCGACAGGCCGGCCTCCACCTCGGCGCACGTCGGCTCCGGATCGCGGGGAAGGAGACGCTGTACCGCGGCGGACTCCTCGCGATCCAACGGTCGAGGGGGGTTCGGGGCCGGTACGGCGCGCGGCGCGGCCCGGTCGACGGCGACCGCGGCGGCGGGCGGCGCAGGGTGTGCGCAACCCCACAAGGCGAACAGCAGGATCGCG
This sequence comes from Pseudomonadota bacterium, assembly GCA_947490265.1. Classification (GTDB taxonomy): domain Bacteria; phylum Myxococcota_A; class UBA796; order UBA796; genus CANLGQ01. The sequence continues at coordinate 14,770 of CANLGQ010000004.1, forward strand.
GTCAAACCAACTCCCGCGAGCGACGTAGCCGATCGACGGGCGCGGGCCAAGCGAGATAGGGGCCCCGCCGTCTGGGAGGCTCCGTGGTCGAAGTCGTCACCCCGCTCATGTGGCAGCTCGCCGCCCTGGTCGGCTTCACCCTCACCTCTGCCGACGGGCGGGCGATCGTCGAGTGGCACGACGGCAAGGGCCGGATCTGCCCGATGGAGCTGGCACCGGGGGCCCCGGTCCCGCCCCCCCCGCCGCCGGTCGACCCCGCGGCCCCTCCCGCGCCCCCGCCCCCGGCGTGGCCCCCAGCCCCGGCGTGCCTCGACTTCGGCGTGGACAACACCCGGATCGGCGGAGCGGTCTGGCGGGTGGTCGACCTCACGGATACCCGGCTCGAGAAGCCCCCCATCGCCGAGATCACCTGGACCGACGCGATCCACGCGACCGTGGTGCTGTTCGTGCCGCCCCCGCCCCGCGGCTTCCGCGTCCCGGGTGACTTTGTACCCCCGCCGAACACCGAGATCGCGGTCGGCCTGGCCGACGTCGCGCGTCCGCCGTCCCCCCACCTCGAGGTGGTCTCGGCGGACACCCACTGGAAGTTCCTGCCGACGGGCGTGGTGCAGGCCGAGCTGCCGCTGGTCCCCGGAGCCGGCGTCCTCCCGGTGGTTCCGGCACCCGAAGCCCCGAAGCCCGCGCCGAAGCCGAAGCCGGGCGAACCGCCGCCCACCGAGCTCGTGGCCACCCCGGTGCCCGGCTACTGGGAACCGGCGGCCCTCGACTGCGATCGCGCCGCGTTCACGTGGGTTTTCGAGCCCCTGGTCGAAGCGATCCCGGTCCCAGACCCGAACCCGCCAAAGCCCGCGCCGAAGCCGAAGCCGAAGCCGGGCGAGGTGGTGCCGCCGCCACCGCCACCGCCCGAACCCGTGGTGTGGATGGTCCGGCTCGCCCCTTCCCCAGCCTGGACCACCGGGAACCCCGTGGCCTGCGGCGACGCCGACAACGGCCACTGGAACGGGGTGAAGGTCGCTCCCCCCGCGCCGGCCCCCTAGCCGTCGTCGAACGCGAGCATCTCCATCAGCGCCTCGTGGAGCCAGCCGTTGCTCGCCAGCGGCTGGAGCTTGAGGTCGCGCGGCAGGGGCTCGCCCGCGTGCCCGGTGCATCGCCCGCCCGCCTCCTCGACGAGCAACCGCCCGGCGGCCACGTCCCACGGGGCGAGGCGGAATTCCCAAAAGCCGTCGAGGTGGCCGGCAGCCACCATCGCGAGATCGAGCGCGGCGGCCCCCGCTCGCCGGACCCCCTGGGTGCGTTCGAGCGCACGCTGCACGCGTCGCAGGTAGAACGCGGCATCGTGGCGGGCATCATACGGGAATCCGGTCCCGAGGAGCGCTTGCTCCAGGCTCCGGGTGGTCGACACCTGCATCCGGGCGCCGTTCGCGGTGGCCCCGCGACCGCGGGCCGCGGCGAAAACCAGGTCCCGGAGCGGATCGACGACGACACCGACCTCCAGCACCCCGTCGCGCTCCAACGCCACCGATACACAGAAAAACGGGAATCCGTGCACGAAATTCGTCGTCCCGTCGAGAGGATCGACGATCCACCGCGTCGTCGCCTGCTCGGCCCCGCCGCCCTCCTCGCCGAGCACGGGAACGTCGGGGGTGTGCTTGCCGAGCACCGCCCGAATCGCCGCTTCACAGGCCAGATCCACCTCGGTGACGAGGTCGATGGCTCCCTTGTGGTTCACCTGAGTCGGCCGCGACCGCTGCAGCGTCGCCGCCGCCTGCGCAGCCTCCAACGCCACCTCGAGCTCGGTCATGGCGTGTCGAGCACGAGGGTGACCGGCCCGTCGTTGCACAGGGAGACCTGCATGTCCGCTCCAAAAACGCCGGTTGCCACGGGATGGACGCCCTGCGCCCGCACAGCCTCCACCAAGCGCTCGAACCGCGGCGACGCCACGTCTCCCGGCGCAGCCCCGACGAAGCTCGGCCTTCTGCCTTTTCTCACGTCGGCATACAGCGTGAATTGACTCACCAGCAGCGCCCCGCGCCCCGCCTCGAGCAGCGAGCGGTTCATCTTTCCGCTCTCGTCGGCGAAGATGCGGGTCTGGGCGATCTTTGCGGCCATCCAGGCGATCTCCTCCGGCCCGTCGGTTGCGGCGATCGCGACGAGCACGAGCAGCCCCCCGTCGGGGATCGCCCCGACTTCTCTGCCGTCCACCTCAACCGCCGCCCGCGACACCCGCTGCAGGACTGCGCGCACCTACTGCACGCGAAGCGGGTTGCAGGTGACCTCGGTCCCCACCTTGTCGCAGGTGACCGACCCCGTGCCATAGACCTGGAAAACGCCGCGAGCCCCGTCGATGTTGACGAGGCAGGTGACCGGGAGCTGGTAGCCCTCGAGCGCCACCGCGGTCGCCCCGTCGAATTGCTTCGTTGCCCCGGAGCACGTGATGCTGCCCCGACCGCTGGAGCGGAAGCTGACCGTGACCGGCGCCCCGGGCTCGGGCACCGGGGCCGGGCGAACCGCCCCGCCCCCCGGGGCAGGCTTCGGTCGCGGCGCAACCGGCGCGGGTGCCGGAGTGGGCCGAGGGGCCGGCGCCGGGCGGGCCCCCGGAGCAGGCTTCGGCCCAGGCGAGGGTTTGACCCCGGGCTTCGGCGGCGGGGCCGGCGCGACCGGTTCGGGCTTCGGCGCGGGCTTGGGCGCCACGGGCTTCGGGGCCGGCGCCACGGCGACCGGCGCGACCTCTGGGCTCCCCGTGGAGTTGAACGCCACGAGCCCGCCAATCCCAAAAAAGCCGGCGCACCCCAAGCCCGCGACCAGCACCAGCGCCAGCACGCCGACCCCGACCAACAGCCCCGTCTTGTTTGCGGCGGGCGCCGGTTCGTCCGCCACCGGCGGAGGCGGTGCCGGACGCGGGTCCGGGCGGGTCGGCGGGAGCGGCAGGGGGGGAAGGGGTTGTCGGACCGGCTGGGGGGTAGGACTGCGGTGCACCGGCGGGCCGGCGGGCGGGGCGAGTCCGCCCGGCACCGCGACCGGCGCGGGCTTCATGGGCACCAGGCTGGGCGCGGGCACCGGCTGCGGCAGGCTGCTCGTCGTGGCTTGCGACGGCGGATTCAAACGGCCGGTGTCGCCCTCCATGGTGTCCGGGCGCACCGAGAAGCTCGTGCGGCCGTCTCCGCTCGTTCGCTTGGGGCGCGGCGCCTCGGCGGCCCCCGCTTTCATCGCCACCCGCTGGTCTTTCGACCAGAATTCCGTCGAACCGCCGACCGACGGTCGATAGCTCTTGTCCTCGACGTCGGCCTTGTCGAGCGCGGCCTTCATCGCATCGCGGGACCAAAACGCGGTGGCCTGACCCTTGGCGGCGCCCGCGTCGCCAAACGCGATGGCTCCGGCCACCAGCGGACCGCTCCCCTTCTGCACACCGCCGAGCTGTTCCTGATCGGAGGACACGGCTGGTTTCAGCTGTTCCTTCCTCCGCTCTCCCTTCCCCTCGACCGCCGCCGCGCACCACGTCGCCAGGCTCGGCCCGGGCACCGCGTCGGCAAACGCGATGAACGAGCGCCACACCTCGACCGCGGGCGGGCGCTCCTCCCGCTCGAAGGCCATCAACTTCGCGACGTACCATTGGATGTCGCCCTGGAGCTCCTCGTTCACCCCGCCGAGATCGACCTGCAGGATCGCGTCGATGACCGCGTCGTCATGCGCGTCGGCGTCGTCGGTCGTGAAGGTGGGAAGGGCCGTCGTGCAGAAGAGGCGGTACGCCACCATGCCGAGCGCGTAGAGGTCGCTCGGGCCGCCGCGCGGCTGGCCCTCGGGCGCCCGCGTTCGCGCGCGCTTGACGCCGAACCCCTCGAGCGAGATCGCGCCCGTGTCGTCGATGAACACGAACCGCGGAGAGATGTCGCCGTGAACCTCGCCGTCTTCCTCGGCAATGTCCAAAATCTCGCACAGGCCGGCGACCATCTCCAGCGCGATCTTCCACGGCGGGAGACCTGCCCGGAGCAGGGTCTCGAGGTCGAGGCCGATGGCCGGGCCCTGACACGCAGCGACGCCGCCCTCGGCGCCGAGGGTGCGGACATAGTGGAATTCCTGGTTCTGACTGAGGGACGCGCTCACTCGCTCGAACTCTCCCGGCGGCGACGCGATGGGGTGTCACCGCGCCGCCGCGCATGATGCCACAAACTCGGGGTCAGGTTCGGGGACCGCGATAGGAGGAGCGCCAGGGAGGACCCGATGCCCGAAGTGTATCTCGCAAAGGGAACCCGTGATTTCCTCCCGGCGCAAATGCGTCGCCGGTTGTCGGCGACCGACCAATTGCGCGAGGTGTTCACTCGCTTCGGCTTCGAGCCCCTGGATACCCCCGCCTTCGAGCGCATCGAGACCCTGACCGGAAAGTACGGCGACGAGGGACAACAGCTGCTGTTCAAGATCCAGAAGCGCGGTGAGGGCGCGCTGCGGGGGGAGGTCGACCAGGCCCTGCGCTATGACCTGACCGTGCCCCTGGCCCGGGTCGTGGCGATGAACCCGGCCTTGCGCCTGCCCTTCAAGCGCTGGCAGATCGCTCCGGTGTGGCGCGCCGATCGGCCGGCCCGGGGGCGGTACCGCGAGTTCGTCCAGTGCGACGTCGACATCGTGGGCACCGACTCGCTGCTCGCCGAGGCGGAGTGTCTGGCGGTGGCCAGCGCGGCCCTCACCGCGCTCGGCTTCGCGTCGTTCACCATCAAGCTCAACGATCGGCGGATCCTGGCCGCGATGGCTCAGGCCATCGGCGCCAGCGGCCAGGAGGGCCCGCTGCTCGTCGCGGTAGACAAGCTCGACAAGATCGGCCGCGACGGCGTCTCGGCCGAGCTGGCCTCGCGCGGCTTCGAACCGGCCCAGATCGACGCGCTGTGGCGCATCCTCGACGCGCCCGCCGGCAATGACGCGACGCTGGCCCACCTCGAGGCGCACCTCCCGGTGCCCGAGGCGGTGGGCGGCCTGCGGTCGCTGCTCGGCCTGGCCGAGAGCTTGGGGATCCCGGGCGATCGGCTGCGCATCGATCCGACCCTGGCCCGCGGCCTCGACTACTACACCGGCCCGGTCTACGAGATCGCCCTCGACGAGCCCGGGATGGGCTCCGTTGCCGGCGGCGGGCGGTACGACGGCTTGATCGGCATGTTTGCTGGCAAGCGCATCCCCGCGGTCGGCATCGCGCTCGGCCTGGAGCGCCTGCTGACCGTCCTCGAGGAGCGCCTTGGCGCCGCGGTGGAGCGACCTGCGGCCGCAGTGCTCGTCACCGTGTGGGACGAGGCGCGGCAGGCCGCCTCCCTGGCGGCGGTGCGCACCCTGCGAGACGCGGGAACGCCCGCCGACCTGTACCTCGGGGAGCTCGCGCTCAAGAACCAGTTGAAGTACGCCAACGGTCGCGGCTATCGGCACGTGGTGGTGATCGGGCCCGACGAAGGCGCAGCGGGCGTCGTATCGGTGAAGGATCTCGCCTCAGGGGCGCAGCGCACCCTCGCGCTGGCCGACCTCAGCGCGGCCCTTGGCACGGATCTTGCTTGACGGCTGGCTGCGCACCCCCCGCAACCCCCGCCCGAGGCAAACCCCACCATGGCCCGCTCCCTCACCGTCGCCCAAGAAGAAAACCCGCGTACCAGCCTCCTCCTGACCGGATTTCTCGTCCTCGCCGTCGGCTGGCTGGCGCTCTCCGCCGTCGCCGGCTTCGGCTCCGAAGCCTCGGCCACCTCGCTCGACTCGTCCGTCGCCGTTCCGAGCAAGTAGGCTTAGGCACGCCGCTTTTACGTAATCTTCGATTCGTGTCGTCGATCTACGATTCGTAGCTCACGCCGGCTTGGCGCGATGGGCCTTGACCCGCTCCAGCACGCCGGCGATCAAGAGGGGCCACGCCACCGTCGCGTCGCTCATCACCTCGGCATAGCGCCCGCCGTCGCTCACCGGCACGAACTTGCCCCAGCTCACGCCCTCGCTGTAGGTGCAGCCCGAGAGGCCACCCCAATGCACGGGCTCTGGGCAGATGCGGATCCCGTATTGGAACCGGCGAAGCGGCATCTCGATCCCCGCGCGGCTCCCCAGCAGATCGAGGTACGGGCCGACCTGCTGCGCCCAATTCCGCGGTACGCCGCCGCCGATCGTGAAGATCCCCAGCTTCTTGGCGTTGGCGATGCGCTCGGTGTAGGCCTCGAGGTCGAGGAAGGGGTCGAAGGCAATGCGCTTCTTACCATTCTTTTCTCGGATTCGGTTGTGAATCGCCACGTCGAGCCCGAGCTCGCTGTCGGTGAACGCGGGGACGAACACCGGCACCCCGCGCCGAACCGCGGTAGGAAGAATCCCACGATCCGGAACGTTCGCGGCCAGGTAGTGGCCGATTCGCTCCAGGATCCGGTGGGAAGAAGCGATCTCGTGCTCGGGCCAGCTCGCCATGACGACCTGCATCAGATCGGACAGGTCGTTGAGGTTCTTCTCGAGCTCCAACGTGTCGTACACCCGGTCGAGACCCGCGTAGAACATCGCGCGATCGTCCATTCCAGGCGGAACCTTGAAGTGGGTGCGACCCGCCGCCTCGACGAGCCCGTGGGTCATCAGGGCGCCCGTGCTGATGATCACGTCGAGCAGCCCGTGGTCCATCATGTCGCAGATCAGCAGACCCTGCTTCGCGACGGTCATCGCGCCGGAGAACGTGCCGACGATGAGGACATCCGGGTCGACCGCCATCTCGAACAGGATGTCGGCGGCTTCCCCCAGCGTGCGACCGCCGAACGCGGTGTGGGCCATCTCGGAGAGCAGGTCGGAGAACGACGTGACCCGCCCGAGATCCAGCGCATAGACCGGCTCGAGGTTGAGCTCGCTGCCGTCGGAGAGCTTCTCGCCCACCCGGTAGCCGCCGGTCGCCTCCGGATCGCCAGGATGCCCGTGCTTGCCCGCCATTTTTAGCCTCCCACCGCCCGGATAACCCGGAACCGGTCGGGTTGCGTCGACGGCGCGACCGAACGGCGGGTCACTGGCCCGGGGTCGTGAACGCCCCGCCGACAACCGGCGCAAAGGTGCCCTGCCCGGCGAGTCGACGGGTGTCCCGCTCGAGCGCCACCACGGAGTCCACCGGGAGCAGACAGAAGGCTGCTTCACCCGGCTCCTTGGCGACGCCTGTCGCCCGGGTCACGGTCCAGGTCATCCCCCGGCGGAGGTTGCCCGAAAGGCGGACTTTTCCGGTGCGCGCCCAGCCGATCAGCTCGCCCTCCGCCGCGGTGCACACCGACAGGTCGGGAGCCGGCGCCTCCACCGGGTTGTCCTCGTCCTCGAGGACCTCCTCCTCGCTCGGCATCGGCGCGGCCAGCCACCACACGCCGACGCCCACCGCTCCCGCCCCGATCAACCCGACGCCCAGGATCCCGGCAACCAGCGCGACCGCAGCGACGTAGCCGAACCAGCCGATCGTCGCCGCCTTCGGGCCGGGCGGGGCAGCGGGGATGGCCGCGCCCTCGAGCGCCGCCGACAGCGCCTCGACCGTGGGGAGGCGATCCGCGAGATCGGTCGCCATCGCGCCGCGGACCGCGGCCACGACCGCCGGGGGCAGATCCGGCCGTCGGACCTCGACCGGTGTGCACTCCCCAGCGGTGATCCGCACCCAGACTGTCATCACGTCCGGACCGTCGAACGCCGACTCTCCGGTGAGCAGGCGATAGAGGATGCACCCGAGCGCGAACACGTCGGCCCGGCCGTCGACCGTCGAGGCATCGCGGATCTGCTCCGGAGCCATGAACGCCGGCGTCCCCAGCGCGAGGCCGGTCCGCGTCTTCACCAGCCCCTCTACGTCTCCCGCTTTCGCGAGCCCGAAGTCCGCGACCTTGGGCACCCAGCCGTTCGCGGTCCGCGCCATCAGGATGTTCGCGGGTTTCAGATCCCGGTGCACCCATCCCCGGGCATGGGCCGCGGCAACCCCTGCGCAGATCCCACGAAACACCTGCAGCGACAGGTCGAGGTCGGGCTGCTCGCGAGCCATCCAGGCCTCGAGATCGGGCCCCTCGACGTAGTCCATCACCAGCGCCCGGTGTCCGTCCACCTCGAGCACGTCGTGGACCCGCACCACGTTCGGGTGGTCGAGCTGCCCCTGGGCCTGCCCCTCGCGGAGGAGTCGCTCGGCGACGCTCGAATGGGTGACGGTCAGGACCTTGAGGGCATACGGCGTCTGGAGCGCGGTATGGCGAACGAGCCACACCCTGGCCATCCCGCCTTCTCCGAGGAGCCGCTCCACCTCGAATCGCCCCGACACCACCTGCCCGGGCGCGAGTGTCATCGGATCAACCGACCGATCGGCGCACCGTAGCGCACGACGTCACCCGCTGCGACCGTCCAGCGCCACCGCTCCGGCTCGGCCGCGAGCACCACCGTGGAACCCAAATGGAAGGTGCCGAGCAGCGCCCCCCGCGCGAGCGACACCGGCGGCTCCAACGCCTCACCGGTGGCCCGACCGCCGGTGTTCGTCAGGATGTCGGCGAGTTCCAGGCTGATCCGCCCCACCCCGAAGGCCCCGACCAGCACGACATCGAGCCCGCCCCCGTCGGTCGTTACGTGGACGACCAGCCGCTCGTTGCGGGCGAACAGGTTGTCGACCCGACGCACGGCGGCCGGAAAGACCGGCCACAGGGTGCCGGGCTTGTAATTCCAGCTTCGAGCCATGCCTTCCCGCGGGACGTGGACCCGGTGGTAGTCCCGTGGGGAGAGGTAGAGGACCGCGACGTCGAGTTCGCCCGCGAAGCTGCGGCCGATCAGGGCCGCGAGGTCGAGGTGGCGACCCGGGGCGATCTCGATCCGGCCGCGAACGCTTCGCCCGGCGAAGGCACAGCGACCGTCGACCGGCGACACCAGCGCGTCGGAGTCGGGGGCGATCGGGCGGACCTCAGGGCGCAGCGCGCGGGTGAACAGCGCCTCGAGCGTGGGGTAGCTGGAGAGCTCGCCGGTGGCCTCGGACAGGTCGACCCCGTAGGCGGCCACGAACGCCCGGGTGAGCAGGGACGAGGCCTTCGTGCGCGCAAACCAGCCCATTCCGCGCGCGCCGGTCTTGCGCGGGGCGATCGACAGCAACGAGACGAGCAGGGCGTCCTTCACCCGTGCGCTCTATCGCTGTAGGCTCGGCCATGCCGTCCCTTCCCACCCCGACGCGATGAACACCTTCGGACGCGCCTTCCGGGTCACGACCTTCGGGGAGAGCCACGGTCCGGCGCTGGGCGTGGTGATCGATGGCTGTCCCCCCGGGATCCTGCTCGATTTCCCAGAGATTCAGGCCGATCTCGACCGCCGCCGCCCCGGCACGTCGAAGTGGGTATCGGCCCGGAAGGAAGCCGATCGGGTGGAGTGGCTCTCCGGGTTGCTCGACGGCCGCACCCTCGGCACGCCGATCGCGGGGATCGTCCGAACCGAGGACGCCGATCCAGCCGCGTATGATGACCTGAAAGACGCGTACCGCCCCAGCCACGCCGACTTCGCGTTCGACGCCAAGTATGGCCTGCGCGCGTGGGCCGGAGGCGGGCGGGCGAGCGCGCGGGAGACGGTGTCGCGCGTCGCCGCGGGGGCGGTGGCCCGGCAGGTGCTGGCGACGCTCGGGCCGGTGGAGGTGGTGGCCTGGGTGGACCGGGTGGGCGACCTGGCCTCGGCAAACGTGGATCCGGCGCGGGTGACCGCCGCGGGGGTCGACGGGTCCCCAGTTCGATGCCCCGATCTCGCCGCGAGCGCGGCGTTCGAGGCGCGGATCGCCGCGGCGAGGAAGGCCGGCGACACGGTGGGCGGGGTGATCCGGGCGGTCGCGCGCGGGGTGCCGGCCGGCCTCGGCGAGCCGGTGTTCGACAAGCTCGACGCCGACCTCGCCAAGGCGATGATCAGCCTTCCCGCTGCCAAAGGCTTCGAATCGGGCTCGGGGTACGCCGGGGCGCGCCTGACCGGCACCCAGCACAACGACGCCTATGTGCCGGACGAAACGGCCGGGATCGCGCTGGCGACCAACCGGTCGGGCGGGATCCAGGGCGGGATCAGCGTGGGGGCCCCGATCGAGATCTCGGTGGCCTTCAAGCCGGTCGCGACCGTATTCCACGATCAGGAAACGGTGGATTCCCATGGTCGTCCGACCGTTCTTCGGATGCGAGGGCGACACGACCCGTGCGTTCTCCCTCGCGCAGTGCCTCTGGTGGAGGCCATGATGTGTCTGGTCCTGCTCGACCACTGGCTGCGCTGGCGCGGTCAGGTGGGGCGCCCGCCCCCCATTCCCCGGGAAACGACGTGATCCTCTGGTCTCTCCTCGCCTGCCGAAAGCCCGAGCCGGTGTTCATCCCGTCCCCCGACCTCCTGGCCCCGCTCGAGGAGGTGAACCTTGCCCCGGAAGTCCCCGCCGACGGGGACAACGGGCACCCGGAAGGCGTGACCTTCGCCAGCGGTCAATTCGAGGACGGGATCTACTGGGCCCACGCCAAGGCCAACATCGCCGCCCCGGTCAGCACGGTCTGGACGTGTTTTCAAGACCCAGAAACGGTGGTGGATCGCCGCGAAGTGGACGAGTGGTCGGTGGACTTCGACGTCGAGCCCGAGTTCGATTTCAGCATGACGCTCCACCTGATCGTGGTCGACTTCGTCACGGTCGATTACGACTCGCTGTGGCTGGAAGAGGCGGTTGAGGGGCCAGAAACTGCCCCCACGCGGGTCGTGGTGACGTGGCAGAAGTCCGACGGGACGAATTTCATCAAGCTCCTCTCGGGATCGGCCGTCCTCACCGACGATGGCGACGACGTGACGCGCCTCGAGTTGATCGCGTGGCTCGAGGCGTCGTCGCGAGACGAGCAGACGCTGGTGTCCTACCTCGGCGACCTCGCGGCGAGCGTCACCGCGTGTGCGCACGGCGAGCCGCTGCCGGTCTATCCGCCGTAGAGCTGGCGATACGCCGGATCGGCGAGGAGTTCGGCGTGGGTGCCGGCGCCGGCGACTCTCCCCCTGACCAGGAAGATCACCCGGTCCGCACGCGCCAGGACGCTCGGGCGGTGGGTCGCGACCACGATCGCCGCCTCGGGGTGGGCCTGCCCGACCGCCGCCCACAACCGGGCTTCGGTGTCGGCGTCGAGGGCGTTGGTCGCGTCGTCGACCACCAGCACCGCGGGCCGACCGGCGAGCGCGCGGGCGAGGGCGAGCCGCTGGGCCTGCCCACCCGAGAGCCGCTGCCCGCGATCCCCGGCTCGAACCTCCGGATCCATCGCGAGCTGGCTGGTCGCCAACGCCCCGTCGACGTCGACCGCGCGGCCGAGCGCCACGTTTTCCCTCAGGGTCACCGACAGGGTGATCGGATCCTGGGGTACATACGCCAGGGATCGCCCGCGCTCGGCGTTCCCGAGCAGGGCGATCGGCACGCCCCCGAACCGGATCTCGCCCCGCGCGGCGCGCTGTCCCACCAGGGCCTGGACCAACGTGGTCTTCCCGCTCCCCACCGGCCCCGCGATCGCGAGCTTTTCCCCGGGCCGCACGCTGAGGTCGACCCCCTCGACGACCGACCGCCCGTCGCGGTCCACCCCGACGGCCACCGCGGTCAGCACCGGCGACCCCTGAAGGACCGCCGACCGCGGACGGTGCGGCGCCGCCAGCACCGCCTCGACCCGCGTGAGCGCGGCGGCGGCCAGCGGAGCGCGGGAGAGCAGGATCCCGAGGTCGAACATCGGGAAGACCAACGCCGCAAGCCAGCCCTCCACCGCGATCCAGCTCCCGAGGGAGAGCTCGCCGCGGATCACGGCCGCCCCGCCGAACGCGACCAGCCCCAGCATCGCCAACGTGGCGCCCGAGCCGAACAGCACCTGCACGCCCTGCTGTAGCAAGGCCAGCCGCACCTCCGCGGTTCGCTGGGCCGCCGACACCGCGAGGAAGGCCGCCGAACGGCTCGCCCCGAGTCCGCTCGCCGCGACGACCCGGATCGCCCCGAAGGTGGTCGCAATCTCCTCGTTCGAGCGGGAGATCGCAGCCTGAACCTCGGCGGCCGCGACCGCGAGTCGGCCCTGGGCGAACCACTGACCGAGCGCGAGCAGCGGCAGGGGGGCCAGCGCGACCGGGGCGAGCGTCGGCGCCACCCAGGCGATCCCGGCGGTCGCGGCAATCACCACTAAAACCGCCTCGAAGGCCCTGAACACACCGGAGCACAGCAGCCATGAGACCTTGTCGCCGGTGTCGTCGTGCAGGCGGGTGAGGAGATCGCCGATCGACCAGCCGGCGAGTTGCTCCGGCGTGAGGCCAGCGAGGTGCCGAACGAGGATCCGCCGGCAGATCTCGGAGAGTCGCGCGTTCGTCCAGGAGCGCGCCCCCTGCAGGAAGAAGTACGCGACAACCTGGGCACCGCCCAGCGCGACCATCTCGAGCGCGGTCTGCGACAGGCTGCCCGGATCGGTGCGGATCGCGTCGATCAGCGCCCGCCAAAGGAGCGGTTGGGACACGAGGAGCGCGGTGGAGACGAACGACCACCCGACGATCCAGCCCAGCGCGAGCCGCTCCTCTCCGTACAGGCGCACGAGCCAGCGAAGCAGGATCACGGCGCGACCCGCCCGCCGGCGATCACCACCACCCGATCGGCGTGGGCCAGCGCGCCAGGCCGGTGGGCGATCGCCAAGGTGGTCCGCCCCCCGGCGACCTCCTGCAACACCGCCGCCAACCGCGCCTCTGCCCCGGGATCCACCGCCGCGGTGGCCTCGTCGAGCACCAGGATCCGCGGATCGCCGACCAACGCCCGCGCCACGGTCAAGAGCTGCCGTTCCCCGCGGGACAACTCGGTCGCCGACCGATCGAGGGCGACCGGCAGACCCACCCGCACGAGCGCGCGGGCGGCCGCCTCCGCATCGCCCCCCAGGTTCTCGAGCACCGTCCCCGGAAAGACCACCACGTCCTGCGGCACGTAGCCCACGCTTCGCCGAAGATCGGCGAGCGCGAGCCGGTCGACCGGGCACCCGTCGATCGTCACCCGGCCCCGATCTGGGTCGCGAAACCGCAGCAGCAGGCTCGCGAGCGTGCTCTTCCCGGCCCCGGTCGCCCCGACCACCCCGAGGCGCTCTCCCGGCGGCACGACGAGGTCGAGATCGGAAAACACCGGCTGGCCCGGCTCGTAGGCGAACGTCACGCCTTCGAAGCGGATCTCCCCGGCCCCGGCCGGCCACGGTGCCGGCACCAGGGGATCGCGGATGGTCGGGGTCCGGTCCAGCAGCTCGACCACCCGCGAAGCCGCCACCCGGGCGCGCTCGAGCGTGGACAGGTGGATCGAGAGCCGCTGGATCGGCGCGAAGAGCTGGCGCACGTAGCCGAGCCCCAGCACGATCATCCCCGGCGTCGCCTCCCCCCGGGCAACCGCCGCGGCCCCGAGGCCGAGCGTCGCCACCAGGCCGAGGGTGCGCACCGCGGTGAGCGCGTTGAAGTACCACACCGGCTGGAGCTCGGCGTACGCGGCCCGCGACCGGACCTCGGCGGCGAGTGACTCCGATCGGTCGGCGGCCCAACCCGTCCGATCCGCGACCCACAGGACCGGCAGCGCGCGAACCAACTCGGCGATCCATCCGGTCAGCTCGGCGTTCGCGGTGCGAACGGCCTCGAATCGCGGCGGAGCGAGGCGCCGAAACAGCCAGAGGAGCAGGAGCCACGGGGGGAGCACGGCGAGGACGACCGGGGCGATGGGCGGAGCTTCGATCGCGAGCACCGCGGCGGTGCCGAAGAGCAAGACGAGGTCGCCCGGAAGGGCCAGGAGGACCTCGGAGAACAGCACGCGAAGGGCCTCGGTGTCGCCCTGGATCCGCGAGACGAGCTTTCCGGCCGGGTTGTGGTCGTGCCAACCCGCCTCGAACGTCAACAGGCGATCGAAGAGCCGAACCCGCACGTCGGCCAGGGCGAGCTGGGCTGCGGTCTCGAGCTGAGCGCGCGCCACCCACGTCGCGAGCAGGCCCCCCAGGACCACCGCGAGGATCGCGATCGCCCGGCGCTCCAGCCCGGCGAGGTCCCCCGCCGGGACGTCGACGTCGATCGCCTGGGCCACGAGCCACGGCCCGGTCAGGGCCAGACCGCTGGCCAGGAGCGAGGCAGTCGCGCCGGTGATCACCCGGGGGAGGTGGGATCGGAACGCGGTGGCAAGACGGACCAGCGGAGACACGGCTCCCTGGTAACCGAACCGCACCCCGGGCCGGAGCGCCCTACTTGTGGCGGAAGACGATTCGACCCTTCGTCAGGTCATACGGCGAGACCGCCACCGTCACCCGATCGCCGAGCACCACCCGGATCCGGTAGCGGCGCAGCTTGCCGGCGAGGTGGGCATGCACCTCGGTGCCCGCATCGGTTTGGACCAGGAAGTGCCCACCCGGGAACACCTCTTTGATGGCCCCCTCGATTTCGATCAGATCATCGGACGCCACGCGTGCCCCTCCGGGCCGACCGCTTAACCTCTTTCGGGGGTGCCGCCAGCATTGGGCCGGCTTCTCCCTCGTCCGGCGGCTCCTCCTCCACCGGCCCCGGCGGGTAGGCCTCGCGGACGCTCTGCCGGAAGGCCTCGAACGTCCCATCGAGGATCGACGCGCGCATCGCGGCCATGAACTGGTGGAACCAGGCGATGTTGTGGATCGAGGCGAGCGACGCCGCGAGGATCTCCCCCACCCGGAACAGGTGGTGCAGGTAGGCTCGAGTGAAGTTCTGGCAGGTGTAGCAGGTGCAGGCGGTGTCGATCGGGTACATATCCGAGCGAAAGCGCCGATCGGTGAGTCGGATCCGTCCCCGCCAGCCGTAGACCACCCCCGACCGGGCGTGGCGGGTCTGGATCACGCAGTCGAACATATCGATCCCGCGGGCGACCCCCTCGACCAGATCGAGGGGCTTGCCGACCCCCATGAGATACCGCGGGTGGATTGCGGACATATGCGGGGTGGTCTGGTCGAGCACCTCGCACATCTTGTCGTGACCCTCCCCCACCGACAGGCCGCCGATGGCATAGCCGTCAAAACCGATCTCCTGGACGGCCTCCGCCGAGCGCTTTCGGAGGTCTCCCCAGAAGCCGCCCTGGACAATGCCGAACAGGGCTTGGTCCGGCCGTTCGTGGGCGGCCTTGCTCCGCGCCTCCCAGCGGTGGGTGCGCGCGAGGGAGAGCTCAGCGGCGGCGCGGTCGACCCCGAACGGCAGGCACTCGTCGAACACCATGGCGATGTCGGCCCCGAGGGCCTGTTGGATCGCCATCGAGCGCTCGGGCGACAGGAAGGTCGGCTGGCCATCGACCTCGTAGGCGAACCGCACCCCCTCCTCGGTGACCTCTTTGTCGAGCGAGAACACCTGGAAGCCCCCGGAGTCGGTGAGCATCGGCATGTCGACCGCCATGAAGCGGTGAAGCCCACCGTGCTTCTCGACGAGCTTCTCTCCGGGGCGTTGGCTCAAGTGGTAGGTGTTCGCGAGCAGGATCTGAGTCCCGGTCGCCGCCAAATGAAGCGGGCTGACCGAGCGGACCGCCCCCTGGGTGCCGACCGGCATGTACAGCGGCGTGCGCACCGTGCCGTGGGGCAGGGAAAACGTGGCGGCCCGGGCGGCCCCGACCGTAGCCTCGAGTTCGAACGAAACGGGGCGCAATCAGCCTCCCTGACGAGTGAGAGCGAGGTTTTCCCACGCGCGCGCGAGTAGCCGGTCGGCCGTCGTCGCGCTGTCCGCCACCCCGAGCACCGCGCTGACCCCGGCCAGGCGGGGATCGGTGGACAACACGCCGTTCAAGCTCTCGATGCCCCGCGTGACGCCGCTCCGCGCCTCGTCGGCCCGGCACTTCGGCAGCCCCACGACGTACAGCGATGGCGTGACCCGCCCCACGACATCGAGGCGGCGCACCATGCGCCGCAAGGCGGCGGCGGTCGCGCGATGGACGGCGGCCTCCGCGGCGAGACTGGACGACCCCGCGCGCAGATCCCCGAATCCGTCGAGGTGGACGAGGCCCACCGACAGCGGCGTGTTGGTGCGGCGCCCCCAGGCCAGCCAGTCGTCGATGGCCCGCAAGGAAGCCGGACGATTTGCCAGTCCAGTAAGCGGGTCGTGATCCATGCTGACCGACCGGACCCGGTGGAGCCAAGACCGCAGCCGGCGGGTGATGAGGTCGAGCGGCGCGTCGGGGGGGAGGACCTGGTCGGCGCCGGCGACCGGCTCGTTCGACAGCGCCAACACCGCGGTGCGGTTCCAGCCCGGGTGGGCCCGGAGCGCCCGAAGCAGCCGAGCTGCGTCGCGCCCGGTTACGACCGCGGCGTCGGGCGACCACGTCTCGACGAGCTCGGTGGGCGGGATCACCCGGATCCCGTCGGCGGCGAGCGCCGCCCCGAGGCCGTCCTCCTCGCCGAGCACCGCCGCCACCGGCGGTTCGGCCCGCTGCCAGGCCAACCAGCGCGCCTGGTCGAGCGCGGCCTCGAGGTCGAGCGGCCCGAGCAGGTAGGCCTGAGCCCCGGCCTCCACGGCGGCCGCACGCACCGCCCAGGAGTCGGACTCCCCCCACGCGATCACCGGGGCGCCCGCCCCACTCCAGTGCGCGATCGCCGCCGCATCCGACGCCGGCAGCACCACGACCGAGGGCACCTCCAGGCTGTCCCCGGCCTGTTCTGCGCTCGCAAAGCCGAGAACGCGCTCAGCGGTGTTCTGGGCGGCCGCCTCCAGCCCCTCGAGCAGCTTCGGAGGCACCACGACGAACGCGGGTCCGAACGGATCGGCCTCCGGCGACGCCCGCACGACCCGAGCGATGCCCTGCAGCGCCCGGCGCCAACCCGTCGCGGGCGCCAGGGCGATCGCCCGCCTCGCTTCGCCGGCCACGGCATCCAGGCCCAACCGCTCGGCGGTATCCCCCATCCTTCGCAGCTCGAACGCCGCGGCCTCCGCGACGTCGGCGTCAGGGGTCTCGCCGACGAGGGCCAGGATCTCGCCGAGCTGCGGACCGATCTGCACCAGGAAACTGGCCCGGTGCCGGTTGGCCCTGTCGCGCCGCATCGGCCCGCCTCCCGGCCGAAGCTACCGCGGCCGGCCCCGGTCCGTCCACCGGGGTACCGGGCAGGCAGGAGGTGTCGGTGTCGATCGAGCGTGACGCGCTGATTGCGTTCTTCCAGAATGGGATCCCGTTCAATGCCTGGCTGGGCATGAAGGTGGAGCGCTTGGAAGACGGCGAGTGCACGCTCCGCGTCCCCTTTCGCCCGGAGCTGGTGGGCGACCCGCTCCGCCCGGCGCTGCACGGGGGCGTCCTCTCCACGACCGCCGACGCCGCCGGAGGGCTCGCCGTCTTCAGCAAGGCCATGTCTCTGGAGACACGGGTTTCCACGGTTGATATTCGGGTCGACTACCTGCGGCCCGGCCGACTCACCGATCTGTGGTGCGACGCGCGCGTCATCCGGCTTGGAAACCGCGTCGCGGTCACGACGATGGTGGTCCGGCAGGAGGGCGACCACGTGGCCGCTGAGTGCCGGGGGGTCTACAACGTGGTGCGACCCGACTGATCCGGCCCGCGTCCCCCACGTCGACGCTTGCCGATCCGCTCCGCGGTGACCACCCGTGGGGCAAGCACCGAACGGTTCTGCGCTTATGTTGCGCCCACTGGCTGCAGACCCCATACTCGCCGCTGCACTGCGCCACGCGTCCCGGGCCGCTCGATAGGAGTTCGCCATGAAGTTCGAGAAGTTCACCGTCAAGGCCCGGGAAGCCATCTCCGACGCGCAGCAGATGGCCGGGCGGCTCGGCAACCCGGAAATCCGGCCCGGACACCTGATGGCCGCCATGTTGTCCCAGGACGGGAGCGTGGTCCCGTCGATCCTGGGCCACTGCGGCCTGTCGGTCGAGACCATCGAGAACGAGGTCGCCCAGATCGTCGACGGCTACAGCAAGGTCTCCGGTGGCGCAAAGGCCGGCCTCGCCCGCGACTTCGACAGCGTGCTGGCGACCGCGGAGACCGAGTCGAAGAAGCACGGCGACAGCCACGTCGCGACCGAGATGTTCCTGCTGGCCATCACCATGGGCACCAGCAAGACCGCGCAGATGCTCAAGCGCTATGGGCTGACGCGCGAGAAGGTGGCGGAAGCCATCGAGGTGGTACGCGGCGGCCAGAAGGTGACGAGCGAAGACCCGGAGTCGCAATACGAATCGCTCAAGAAGTACTCGCGGGACATGACCCAGGACGCGATGGACGGAAAGCTCGATCCGGTCATCGGCCGCGACGACGAGATCCGGCGCGCGCTGCAGGTTCTCTCGCGCCGCACCAAGAACAACCCGGTGCTCATCGGCGACCCCGGCGTCGGAAAGACGGCGATCGTGGAGGGTATCGCCCAGCGGATCGCCGACGGCGACGTGCCGGAGTCGCTGCTCGGAAAGAAGGTGCTGGCCCTGGATCTGCCGGCGTTGCTGGCCGGTGCCAAGTACCGCGGCGAGTTCGAGGAGCGGCTGAAGGCGGTGCTGAAGGAGGTGGAGAGCAGCGCCGGGCGGGTGATCCTGTTCATCGACGAGCTCCACACGCTTGTGGGAGCCGGCAAGACTGAAGGGAGTATGGACGCCGGGAATATGCTGAAGCCGGCGCTCGCCCGCGGCCAGCTGCGCTGTATCGGGGCCACGACGCTCGACGAATACCGCAAGCACCTTGAAAAAGACAAGGCGTTGGAGCGGCGGTTCCAGCCGGTGCTGGTCGAGGAGCCCTCCGTCGAAAACACCATCGCCATTCTGCGCGGGATCAAGGAGAAATACGAGGCGCACCACGGGATCCGAATCACCGACGAGGCCTGCGTGGCCGCCGCCGTGTTCTCGGATCGGTACATCTCCGATCGCCAGCTCCCCGACAAGGCCATCGACCTCATCGACGAGGCGGCGAGTCGGATCAAGATGGAGATCGAGAGCAAGCCGCTACTCATCGACCAGCTCGAGCGAAAGATCGGCGGACTCAGGGTCGAACTCCTCTCGGTGAAGCGCGACCTCGTGGACAAGAGCGCCCGCGAGCGAGCCCGGCACATCGACGAGCAGGTCGCCGAGCTCACCCACGAGCTCGACGGACTCAACGCCCGATGGAAGCTCGAGCGCGACGCCATCGAGCGGATGGCGCAGATCAAGGAGGAGATCGACGGGCTCGCCTTCGAGGGGGAGAAGGCCCAGCGGGCGGGGGACTTCGAACGGGCCAGCCGCATCATCTATGGCGAGCTCCCGGCGAAGCGCGCAGAGCTCGACGAGCGGGCGAAAGCGTTGGGCGAGCTTCAGAAAGACGGCGCGATGCTCTCCGAGGAGGTCACCGAAGAGGACATCGCCAAGGTCGTGGCGCGTTGGACCGGGATCCCGGTCAGTCGCCTGAAGGAGAGCGAGCAGGCGAAGCTCATGAAGATGGAGGAACGCCTCCACCAGCGGGTGGTGGGCCAGCACGACGCGGTCGTCGCCACGTGCGACGCCGTCCGCCGCTCCCGGGCGGGGCTCCAAGACCCGAATCGGCCGATTGGAAGCTTCCTCTTCCTGGGACCGACCGGCGTCGGCAAGACTGAGCTGGCCAAGGCCCTGGCCGAGTTCCTGTTCGACGACGACTCGGCCATGGTGCGGATCGATATGTCCGAGTACATGGAAAAACACTCGGTTGCCCGCCTCATCGGCGCGCCCCCCGGCTACATCGGCTACGACGAGGGAGGCCAGCTCACCGAAGCGGTTCGGCGGCGTCCCTACTCGGTGATCCTGCTCGACGAGATCGAGAAGGCGCACCCCGATGTGTTCAACACCCTGCTCCAGGTCCTCGACGACGGACGGCTGACCGACGGCAAGGGACGGCTCGTCGATTTCAAGAACGCGGTCATCATCATGACGAGCAACGTCGCGAGCCAGAAGATCATGGAGGCGGGAGGGGACCGGAAGCGGGCAATCGAGGCGGTCAATGCCGAGCTCATGCGGTCGTTCCGGCCCGAGTTCCTGAACCGGATCGACGACAAGATCATCTTCGATCCGCTCACCCGACCGGACATGGACCACATCCTCGACATCCAGCTCAAGCGGGCCGGCAGTCTGCTGAAAACCCGCGATCTGAAGCTCGAAGTCACGAGCGAGGCCCGCACCGCGCTGGCCGACCTGGGCTTCGACCCGGCGTTCGGAGCGCGGCCGCTCAAGCGGGCGATCACCCAGTACTTGATGAACCCGCTGTCCAAGGAAATTGTGGGCGGAAGTTATCAGCCGGGCGATACCATTCAGGTGACGCTCGAGGGCGAGAGCACCCTCGCGTTCGAGCGTGTCCCCGCGCCCGAGAGCGCAGAACCAGCGGCGTAACCCGATGATCTTCGCACTCTTCCTGGCCGTTCAGTCCCTCGCCCAGGACCCGACGGCCCCGGCCGGTCGGCCCGGCACGGTCGCGCCCGACTTCAAGTGGTGGGAGCTCGAGCTCCTCTACGACCAGGGCAAGCACCAGGAGGGCCTCGGCCGAGTGAAGGCCCTCCGCGCCGAAAACCCACAAGACGCCGACCTCGCCTGGCTCCAGGTGCGGTTCATGTTCGAGATCGCCGAGGGCGTGGGCCGGCTCGACCCGTCGTTCGACAAGATCGGCTGGTACAGCGAGATGCTCCGGGTGGCGAACCAAGGTTTGATGCTGGCCCCCGGGCAGCCGCACTTGCTTTATGCGCGGGGCATCGCCGCGGGGCGCCTCGGGACCACCAAGGGCGTGTTGGCCTCCCTCGGGAGCGCGAAGTCCATCGAATCCGACTGGCTTCGGGCGGCGAATTCCGGCTTTGCCTACTCCTCGATCGGCGGGCAGGAGATCCTGCCGTGCGACGCGCACCTCACGCTCGCGATCTTCTATCGGCTGGTTCCCGATTGGTGGATCGTGCAGGTGCTCGCGGGCACGCGCGGCGACCTGCCCAAGTCGGTGAAGTACGCGCTCGATGCCGACAAGTGCGCCCCAGGGCGGATCTTGACCGTCAAAGAGCTCGGCGTCAGCCAGCTTTGCCTCGGTCAGGACACCGACGACGAGGCCATGCAGGCCGCCGGCATGGCCACGCTCCGCCGCGCGCTGGCCCTCCCGGCCACCAGCGACCAGACCGACGCCATGGACAAGCAGCACACCCGGATGTTGCTCGCCGATCCGACCCTCGCGTGCGAATACTCGCGCGACGGGCAGCAAGACCTCGACGAAAGCAAACTGCCGCCGAAGTGACCTCGGGCTTTCTCGTCTCCCCGCGGTGGGACGGCGCGTTCATCCTGGGACCGCCGCTCCTGTGTGCCGCGCTCTCGCTCGCCATCCCGCCGGGGGTCGAGGGCGGATTCGCCGCTTGGCTGCTCCTCGTCGTCGCGATCGATGTCGCCCACGTGTGGTCCACGCTGTACCGCACCTGGCTCGACCCCGTGGAGCGATCGTCCCGACAGACCCTCTTGATCGCCACCCCTTTGGTGGCTGCCGCCGGCTGCATCAGCCTGTCGGTCGCGGCGCCCACGTGGTTCTGGACCGCGCTGGCCTACCTGGCGGTGTTCCACTTCCTCCGTCAGCCGATCGGCTTTGCCGCGCTCTATCGCCTCCGCGCCGGTCTTCCGCCCCGAGATGCGGAGGCCCGACTCGAGCGGGTGGCGCTGACCGCCCTCATGCTCGGTCCGGTGATCTGGTGGCACAGTCGCCTGCCTCGGCCCTTCGCATGGTTTACGGCCGATGACTTCCTGGTCGGCCTCCCGGCGCCAGTCGGCGACGCCGCGCTCGCGGTCGCGGCCGCGCTCGGGATCGCCTGGGCAGCCGCGCGTTGGCGCTCCCGCCGACGGAACCCGGGTGGCGACCTGTGGGTGTTGGGCACTGCAGCGACGTGGTGGATCGGCATCGTCTTCGCACGGTCTGACCTGGCGTTTACCCTAACGAACGTCGTCGCCCACGGGATCCCGTACCTGGCACTCGTCGGGTGGGTCGGAGGGCGCCGGTGGGCCACGGTGCCCCCGGGACCCGCCCGCGCGGCCTGGTTTTCCGGGCCCGGCTGGCTCGCGTTCGCGATCGTCCCACTGGTCTTCGCGATCGGCGAGGAGTGGCTCTGGGAGGGCCTTGTGTGGGGCGAGAACGCCCTTTCCTCGACCTCCTTGCGCCTGGCGATCGGGTTCCTGGCCGTGCCCCAGGTCACCCACTACCTCCTCGACGGCTTCCTCTGGAAGCTCGGCCCGTCGAACCCGACGTTGCAGGCGGCAGTGTCCGGCGCTAGGGGGACCGGGTGATGCTCCTTTTGACGACGCTGTGCTGGGCCGACGAGCCCGATCCCGTCCTCACCGCCGTCGTGGCCGAGCTCGACCGCGCCAGCGCTCAATTGGCCGGGATCGACCACCCGCCGTACTACCTCGGCATCGAGGTCACCGAGTCGGAGAGCCTGTCGCTCATGGCGGAAGACGGCGCGCTGTACACCGTTCGACCGGGGCATTTCCGCCGGCTCGACGTCGACGCCCGGGTCGGCTCCCCGGCGCTGGACAGCACCCACGCCCTTCGCTCGAGCACCGACGACAACAACCGGAACGGCCGGAGCCTGACCCTCGGCGGCGACGTGCCGTCGCTCCAACGCGGGTTGTGGCGCGAGATCGACGATAGCGTGCGCGCGGCCCGGGCCCGGTGGGCCAAGGTGGAAGCCGATCGGCAGACCCTCGTCGCCGAAGACGCAGGGCCGGATCTCGCGCCGCTGACCAGCGTGCCGGTATCCCTGGCGCCGCTCCAGCAGCTCGCGTTCGAGGCGGGTCCTTGGGAGGATCGCCTGCGGCGGGCGTCCGCCGTGCTCGCCACCCCGGCGGTCCGCGATGGGTCGGTCAGCTTGACCGCAGCCGTCGAGACCCGATGGCTCGCGAGCACCGAGGGAGTGCGGATCCGGGATCAAGCGGTCGAGTACCGGCTCGGGGTCACCGCCGACACCCTCGCCGCCGACGGCACGGTCATCTCGCTCTACCGCAGCTGGCAAGGCCCCTCCCCGGCCGCCTTGCCCGACGAAGCCGAACTCCTCGCCGGGGCCCGCGCGCTCGCCGACCAGCTCGCCGCCCTCGACGCCGCCCCGGAGCAAGATCCGTACACCGGCCCCGTCGTCCTCTCAGACCGGGCGGCCGGGGTGTTCTTCCACGAGATCTTCGGTCATCGGATGGAGGGGCACCGGCTGAAGCGGGTCGACAACGCCCAGACGTTCAAGGACATGGTGGGAGTCGCCGTCCTCCCGACCTTCCTGTCGGTGGTCGACGACCCCACGCGCGCGGACTTCGCCGGCGTGCCCCTGCGCGGCCACTATCGGTTCGACGACGAGGGCGTGCCGGCCGAGGCCGTCCCCCTCGTCGACAGCGGGATCCTCAAGGGCTTCCTCCAGAGCCGGTCGCCCCACGAAACCGGCATCCCGAGCAATGGACACGGGCGTGGGGAACCCGGAAAGCGGGCGGTGGCCCGGCAGGGGAACCTGATCGTCACCGCGTCGCGCTCGGTGACCGAGCCGGCGCTCCGGGCCGCGCTGATCGAGGCGGTGCGTTCAGCAGGCCTCCCCTATGGCCTGTGGATCGACGAGATCCAGGGCGGGTTCACCTACACCGACCGGGGCATCCCCAACGCGTTTCAGGTCAACGTGCTCCTCGCCCGCCGGATCTGGGCCGATGGCCGGCCCGACGAGCTGGTGCGGGGGATCGACCTGATCGGGACCCCGCTCGTCGCCTTCTCGCGCATCGCGCTGGCCGGCCCCACGGCCGAGGTGTTCAACGGGTCGTGTGGCGCCGAGTCCGGGTGGGTGCCGGTGTCGGCCGTCGCCCCGGCCCTTCTGATCAGCCACGTCGAAACCCAGCGGAAGCGCAAGGGCCAGAACACGCCACCGGTCCTCCCCGGCCCGATCGCCGCCGAGAAAAACCCGTGATCGCGATCCTCTCGACGCTGGCCTGGGGGGGCGACGTCCTCCCCGAGCGCCTCGCCCACTGGGCGGAGATCGCCACCCACGACCTCGCGATCGACGAGATCCACCCCTATCGCGCGATCCTGCTCACCGACGACGTCGAGTCCTGGCGCGTCGAGGCCGAGTTCGGCTTCCTGATCTCCGAGGGCGGTGGCCGCAGCCGGCCCACCCGCGTCGAGGTGATCCTCGGCGACGACACCCTGTCGTCCGCCCGGTTTCGCGGGGGTCGCACGGTGGCGTCCCCCTCGCTCCCGATCGACGACCTGGCGCTGGCGATCGACCGCGACCTGTGGCTCTCGACCGACGCAAGCTTCAAGGGCGCCGTCCAGCAGCTCGAGCTGAAGCGACAGGCGGTTGCTCAGCTCGGAAGCCCCTATCCACCGGATCGCACTGCAGCCCTCCCGGTGGTTTCCGAGCCCGTCGTCCCGGTGGTCCCCCCCGACGCAGCGCTCCTGAGGCAGGTCGCCCTCGGGGGTTCGGCGCGCTTCGCCGCCCATCCCGGGCTGCGGGGTGGGCGCGTGGAGGCGTTCGCCAGCAGCGGGCGGGCGATCCTCGCGACCTCAGACGGCACGCGGGTGATCACCCCGCAGGGCTACGTCACGGTCTACGCGTGGTGCGATGTGCAGCGCGAAGACGGCGTCGCCCCGTACGCGTCTCGCCAGTGGGTGGCGCGAACCCCGGCCGACCTCCCGTCGATCGCGGTGATCAACGCCGAGCTCGACGCGCTGGCCGAGAGCGTACTCCGGCGCGCCCAGGCGCCCATCGTGGACTACTACGAAGGTCCGGTTGTTTTCGAGGGTCAGGCCGCCGCGGCGCTGTTCCGGTCGCTGGTCGTCCCGGAGATCGCCGGAACCCCGCCGGAACCCGCCCCCGGCCGCACCTATGCCCAGCTCACCCGCACCGGACCGCGGGTCGGGCGCCAGCTCCTCCCGGCGGGCTGGCGGGTCGAGGACGATCCCGAGCGCTCGCCGTTCGCGCCCGACACCGACCGGCAGGGGGTCCCGACCGGCCGGGTCTCCCTGATCGAGAATGGCAAGGTCGATCACCTGCTCATGAACGACGTCCCCCGAGCGGATCTCTCGGGTTCGACGGGCAATGCCCGCGGCTACTCCGGCGATGCGTGGAGCGCCCGCCCGTGGCATCTGGTGGTCGCGCCGGCGAAAGACCTGTCCGACCCGGCTTTCGACAAAGCGGTGCACCGCGCCCAGGTCGCCGCAGGGCTCGACCGCGTGCTGATCGTCCGCCGGCTGACCCGCCAGGCCGGCGAAGGCGCGCTCCCCTCGGTGGCCGACGCCGTGTGGCGGCGCGCCGACGGGACGGAAGAGCCCGTCCTGACCCTGGAGTTCCAGGGGGCCGACCGCCGCTTGCTGCGGGACATCAGCGCCGCGAGCGGCACGCACACCGGGACCTGGCTGCAAGGGGTCAACGCCACCACGAACGGGCTCCCGACCGGGAGCACCACCCCCGAGCGGATCCTGGTCACCCAGTTGGAGGCCGTCTTCCCTGGAACCTCCTCAGAACCAGCGCTCTACCCCCCACCGACCCGCTAGGGGCGGCCGGTTCCCCTCACCGCCGGGTGAGAAACCCGCGGATGCGATCCTTGATCGCCGCCGAGGTCCACACCGGCAGGACCTCGTCCACGAACCGGCGCTCCTCCGCCGCGGTGGGCTCGTAGCTCCGTAGATCCCGTTTCGTGGCCGCATAGGCCTCGCGGGGATGCGCCGCCAGAGCGCCCAACCGCTCCCGAGCCCGGGCCACCGGATCGCCCGACAGCTCGTCCACGAAGCCCAAGCGGAGCGCCCCCGCCGGGTCGTGCAGCGCGCCACCGAGCACCACCTCGTCCAGGTGGGCGGGCGAGATCCGGGCCTGCACCAGCCGCAACAGGGCCGGCGGAAAGCGAAGGCCGAGCGCCACCTCGTTGAGCCCGATGCGCGCCCGCGGGTGGTCGGTCGCGACCCGCACGTCGCAGCACATGGCCACCAGGCAACCTCCGGCGATGGCGTGGCCGTTGACCGCCGCAGCGGTGGGGCCATCATGGAGGTACAACGCGCGCAAGAGCCCTTCCAAAGCGTGAAGGAACCCGAGCATGGCCTCGGTGTCGGCCGCGAGGACCTCCGCGAGGTTCAGACCGGCGGAGAACGCGTCTCCTTCGCCGGTGACGAGGAGCGGTTGGCCCGCGGCGGCCTGGATCTGGCGCGTGAGGTCGGCCATCAGCGCGACCCCGAGCGCGTTCTTTCCTGGCCCTGACAACCGGATCTCGACCACGGACACCTCCGACAGCCGCCCTATCCGCCGTGCCGACGCCCCGCGCGCCGGGCTGGCAGGTTGGTTACGTCGATCTCGTGAAGGAGCCGATCGCCCGCCTCGACGATGTCTTGTCCGCGACGCGACGCCGTCTGCGCCTGCGCGGGGCCCTCCGCGGCGGCGCCGCAGGCGCTTGGGTGGGCGCCGGCGCCGCCCTGCTGATTCCGCTCCTCGCGTGGACCCTCCGAACCCCGATCTGGACGTCGCTCCTCGCGATCGGGGGGACGCTCGCCGTCGCGGTGGCGGCGGGGATCCTCCTCGGTCGGGCGCGCGCCCGGCTCTCCGACCGCGAGCTCGCCCTCCTGGCCGATCGGGCCCTCGGCACCGACGAGGTCTTCGTCACCGCCCAAGGCCTCGGGGAGACCGATCCCGCCCGAAAGGCGGTGCTGGACGCGGTCCTCCGCGCCACCAGCC
>CANLGQ010000005.1 GCA_947490265.1 Pseudomonadota bacterium
CCCGTTCTCCTCCATCCAGCGATCCGAGTACACTTTCGACAGGTACTTGCTCCCGCCGTCGGGCAGGAGGACCACCACGTTGAGGCCGGCGGCGTCGTTCGCGGCCACCCATTTCACGGCGCCGGCGACCGCAGCGCCACACGAGACCCCCGAGAAGATGCCTTCCTCGCGTGACAGGCGGCGCGTCATCTGCATGGCTTCCTTGTCGGCGACCCGCACGACGTTGTCGACCTGCTCGAAGTCCATCGTCGAGGGCAGGAAGTCTTCTCCGATGCCCTCGATCGCGTAGGAGAAGGGCTCGGTGAGCTGTCCGGTCTGGAAGTAGTCGTAGTACAGCGAACCCACCGGGTCGATGCCGATCACCCGGATGTTGGGGTTCTGCTCCTTCAGGTACTTGGAGATCCCGCTCACCGTCCCCCCGGTCCCGAGGCCACAGATGAACACGTCGATCTTGCCGTCGAACTGCTCCCACAGCTCGGGCCCCGTGGAACGGTAGTGCGCCAAGGGGTTCGAGGGATTGTGGTATTGATTGGCGTAAAATGCTCCCGGCGTCTCGTCGGCGATTCGGCGCGAGACTTTGTAGTACGAGCGCGGATCATTCGGCCCAACGTCGGTGGGGCAGATCACCACCTTGGCTCCCCAGGCGCGCAGCGCAGCCCGCTTTTCCTCGGACTGCTTGTCGGGAAGCACGAAGATCGTCTTGTACCCGCGAAGGGCCGCTACCATCGCCAGCCCGGCGCCGGTGTTGCCCGATGTCGCTTCGACGATCGTGCCGCCCGGTCGCAGCAATCCGGCCGCCTCCGCATCGTCGATGATCTGGACCGCGATCCGGTCTTTTACCGAGCCGCCGGGGTTGAGCATCTCGAGCTTGGCGTAGACATTGGCCTGCAGGCCGGCGGTGACCTTGTTCAGGCGGACCGCGGGGGTGCGCCCGATCGCGTGCAACACCGAGTCGTAGACGTTCTTCATGGGCCTCTCCTGGAGCGCGCCTCCTTATCGGGATGAGCGGCCCGCGGCAGCCCCAGCGTGTGATACGGTGCGCCGTCAGGTGAGGAACGGGTGGACCACCAGCGCGAGCGACTCCTTCGTCGCGGCGACTACATCTGGGGATCGTTTCTCAAACCCGAGCGCGTAGACGGGTATGTCGTCGGTGTGAACCCGGGCGATCGGTCCGATGTGCTCGGGCGATTTCCGTTCAGCGAGTCCTCGGTCGACGATGCGGTGGAGATGGCGACCCGCGGCTTCCAGACTTGGCGGCGGGTGAGTCGGGTCGAGCGCGCCAAGGCGGTTCGTCGCTTCCGCGATCTGGTGAACAAGACGTCCGAGCGTTTCGCGGTGCTGATCACCCGCGAAACCGGGAAGCCATTGTGGGAAGCTCGTCAGGAGGTGATCGCCTCGGTGCGGTCGGTGGACCTGCTCCTCGAGGAGGGGCTCCAACTCCTCGAGCCGAAGATCCTCAATGAACGCGAGGCGCGGTCTGACTTTCGCCCGCGCGGCGTGGTCGGGATCCTGGCGCCCTACAACCTGCCCCTGCTGCTTCCCACCCTTCATATCATGGCGGCGTTGCTCGCTGGCAATACGGTCGTTTTCAAGCCGAGCAAGTTCACGCCGGGCGTCGGCCAGAGCATCGCCGAGCTCATGGATCGGTGCCGGCTTCCCCGGGGCACGTTTGGCCTCGTGCAGGGTTCGGGGACCTCGGTGGGGCAGAAACTGGCGACCCAATCGGGGCTCGACGCGCTGTTGTTCTCCGGCTCGTTCGGAACGGCCATGGCGATCCGCCGCGCCACGTTCGAGCGGCCCGAGCTGCCGACCCTCTACCAGTGTGGGGGGAAGGGAGCGGCGATCGTGGTCGGGGGATGCGACCTCGAACGCGCGGTGTACGAGGTGATGATCGGTGCATATCTGACGGCGGGTCAGCGGCATAATTCGACGGGTCGAGTGATTGTTACGAACGACGTGTTCGAGCGGTTCCTCGACCAGCTCACCCGGCGTACCGGGAAGGTGAACGTCGGCTATGGCTTTGAGCCACGCTGCTTCCTCGGTCCGGTGATCTCCGAGAATTATCGAACGCGATATCGCCGATATGGCCGGGCACTCGTCCAGCGCAACCACGCCGCCGTGTTGGAGTGTGGGAACCGCGAAGTCGAGGGTCATCGGGGGTTCTATGTCGCGCCGGCGCTGTACGTGGTGGACCACGCCAACGGGCATCCGTTCCTGAACGACGAGCCGCCGGGCCCGACCGCGTTGCTGTACCGGGTGAGCGACTGGGAGGAAGCCGTCGCGCTCCACAACCGCTTGATGTACCGGGTCTCGACCTCGCTGTTCGTGGCGCCCGATCACCCGGAGCTCGCGGAGATGATCGGCCGGCTGAAAACCGGATCCTTGAACATCAACCGGGGGACCATTGGCGCCTCCCTGCGGCTTCCGGCGGTCGGTCTCGGCCGCTCCAGCAACGGGATCCCCGCTGGGATCGACCTGCTTCGGTTCCTCTCGACGCCTCGCTCCACCTTGGTGGAGAACCGTCCCTTTGACCCGCAGCAGGCGGTTCCCGGAATCAACTGGGATGCGGACGACGAGGACGAGTCGGCCGAGGTCGAGCTCGAGCCGGAGGGCTTCTAAACCGAGCTTCGGAAGCTACTGGGTGCCGGGATCGGCACCGGTGCGTCGTCGCCGCGCGGCGAGCAGGATTTGGGCGCAGGCCTCGGCATCGGACAGGGCGTGGTGGTGCTGCAGCGCGATCCCCAGGTGGAGTGCCACGGAGGGCAGGCGCGCGCTCGGCAGCGTTGGCCAGGTTTCCCGGGCGAGCTCGACGGTGCAGACCCAGGGAACATCGGGGGGTGGCACGCGGGCCTGGCGACAGCACGCATGGAGCACTGAGCGGTCGAAACCGGCGTTGTGGGCGACAAGCACCTCGGCGTCTTCGAGAAACGGGGCGATCTCAGTCCAGATCCGGCTGAAGATCGGCTGGGTGCGGAGGTGTGCCCAGGCGAGCCCGTGGACGAAGGTGTGGGGGATGCTTCGCCGAGGCGGCCGGATCAGCCGATAGACCCGATCGGTGATCACCGCGGACTCCACGCGGACGAGGCCGATTGCGCACGCGCTGTCGGGTTCGGCGTCGGCAGTCTCGAAGTCGATCGCCACGAAGGTCGTGGGGAGAAGCGCTCCCGGGGGCAGGGTCTTGGTTGCGGCCTGCCCGGCCGCGCTGGCCCGAGCGATCGTCGTCGGCTGAGACATGAACGGTAGGTACCGCGTCAACTGACCAGAAATTGTCCGGGCCCCCGTCCGGCGGACGGTTACGCGATCGGGGGAGGCACATGGCGGATCGTCGAGACGATCTCCCGAATGACGAGGCCGGCTGGCGAGCGCGGCTGTCGCCTACCGAGTTCCACATCCTCAGGGAGAAAGGAACGGAGCGTGCGTTCACTGGGGCCTTCTGGAACGACTTTCGGCCGGGACGGTGGACGTGCGCCGGGTGCGGCGCCGCGTTGTTCCAGGCCGCGACGAAGTTCGACCACGGGTGCGGCTGGCCGGCCTTCTCCGCCCCGGTTTCGAGCGGGGCCGTCGTTACCGAGACCGACCGGTCCTTTGGGATGCTGCGCACCGAGGTGCGCTGTGCCCGGTGCGACGGGCACCTCGGGCACGTCTTCGACGACGGTCCCGGTCCCACTCGGCTGCGGTACTGCATTAATTCGGCGTCAATGCGCCACGAGCCATCGGAACCGCGATGAGTGAGCCCCTCGCTCGACTGGTGGCTACCTGGGTCGCCCAACTGGACCACGGGCGCTCGCGTGCGGTTCTCCGAGCGCTCGCCCATGGCGACTACGCGGCGGCCGAGCGGCAACTCTCTTCGGTCGTGGGGTCGCCTGTCCGCTTGACGGACGAGCGGATCCGCGAGCAGCTCGGCGACCAGCTCGAGGCGAAACTGGAGGGCCCCTCCAATCCTGGTGAGTCCGATTCGACGGTGCCGTTCCCGCTGGAACCGGTTGGCGTCATCGACGTGCGGGAGGATGACCCGACCGACGAAGCGGCGCGGTCCGGCCCCGAGACGCGGTTCGAACGCTGAACACGCCCTTGTGCTGGCGGCCAGACTGGGTCACGAGGGGGAAATGATCGTCTTTGAACTCGGATCCTGCCTGTGGAGCCCCGAACAGGTGCACGAGGCTGTCGAGGCCCGCGACCAGCCGGTCCTGGTTGAGGTCGCGGTGCGTCGGGAGTTCCGCGGCGTGTGGGTGGCGACGGTCGCGAACATCAATTTTCCGTCGAAACCCGGCCTCTCACCGGATGCGCTCGCGGGTGAGCTCGATCGGATCGTCGAGGCGTCCGCCGACGCCGGCTTCAACGCGATCGTGTTCCAGGTGCGGCCTGAGGGCGACGCGCTGTATCGGTCGGAGCTCGAGCCCTGGAGCCGGTTTCTCACCGGTAAGCAGGGGGGCGATCCGGGGATCGACCCGCTCGCCTACCTCGTTTCGGCCGCCCATTCGCGCAACGTCGAGGTTCACGCTTGGTTCAATCCCTACCGGGCCAAGTCGACGGTGAGCGCTGAGGCGGTCGCTCCGCATGTGACGGTGACCCATCCCGATGTCGTGCGACGGGTCGGAAACCTGGTGTGGATGGACCCCGGATCCGAGATCGTCCGAAAGCGAACCCTGGAGGTCGTGCTCGACGTGTCCCGACGGTACGACGTCGATGGGATCCACTTCGACGACTATTTTTACCCCTACCCCGACCCATCGGGAAAGGACTTCCCCGATACGTCGACCTTCGCGAGCTACCAGCAGGCCGGCGGCTTGCTGGAGCGCGCCGATTGGCGGCGAGCGAACGTGAACGCCCTCGTAGAGCAGGTCGGTACCGGCATCGCTGCCAGCCGCGCCTGGGTTCGGTTTGGCATTTCTCCCTTCGGGATCTACCGCCCCGGGTTCCCGGAAGGCGTGACCGGATTCGACCAATACGCGCGCTTGTACGCGGATCCAGTGGCATGGCTCGACGCCGGTTGGGTGGACTACGTGGCACCGCAGCTCTACTGGCCGACCTCGGCCCCTCGCCAGCCCTACAATCCGCTCCTCGCCTGGTGGGCCGGCCGATCGGTCGGGGGACGGCACGTCTTCGCCGGGAACTTCCTGGCCGCGCTCGGCACCAAGCCTCAGTGGACAGTGGACGAGTTCCGCGCGCAGCTCGATGGCACCAGACTGGCCCAAAAATCAGGTGCGACGGGTAATATCTTCTATCACATCGGTCCCATCCTTCACAACCAGGACCGGATCGCCGAGGTCTTTCGCGACGAGTTGTACGCCGAGCCGGCTGTGACGCCCGCCCTGGCCGGCTCCCGGCCGTCCGCTGCTCCGCCCGTGGTGGAGGTGGTGGGGGCCGGCCTCCGCTTGACCCCGGCCGATGTCGTTCCGCCGCGGAGCTATGTGGTGTATCGGCCGGAGGCTGAGGGATGGGTGCTCGAGCGCCTCCTGCCCGGAGACACGGCGACCGTGGACCTCCCTCCCGGACACTGGGCGATCTCAGCGGTGAATCGCTTCGGGGACGAGTCGCCGGGCGTGCTCGTCGCGTTGTAGGGGCCCGCGCGGCTAGGGCCTTCCGCGTTCCAGCGCTCGGGTAGCGGCCTCTCCCGAGAAACCGAGCCCGAGGACCTGCATCCCCTCATACTGGGCGATGGCTGCATAGACCGGGAGGAAGCCGCCGGTCAGGCGAACCAGGCGACCTCCACCGGGGAGGTCGGCCACGGGGCGCGGGGAGACGGTATACAAGCCAGAGAGTGGCGGAGGGAGGACCGCGGGTGCGCCCCCGATGCGCAAGACGCTGATCGCGTCGTCGGGGTCGGACCACGCGACCACGCCCGGGATCGTCAGGGCAGGGTTTGCCTTGAAACCAGCCGGCGCAGCTGCTTTCGGGGCGACCATCCCCACCGGCCAGCCGTCCGGCTGTGCGGTCTTGGCCCCCTGCACCGCGCTGCCTCGGGCGTCGCCGAGCGCGCGGGCGTCGCCGAGGGGATCCCCGTTGCCCGAGATCAGGCGGTATTCCATCCGGAACGCGCGTGCGGTGGCATCGGTGCTGGCCGCGCGATCGAGCGCGACGACCTGGCTCGTGGAGTACACCCGGCCTGCAGTGGCGGCGAACGCCAGGGCCACGCCGTCCAGCCGACCGTGGCGGGTGGCGAGGAGCAGGCCATCGCGCGCCGCCTG
The DNA here is from genome assembly GCA_947490265.1 of Pseudomonadota bacterium. GTDB lineage: Bacteria > Myxococcota_A > UBA796 > UBA796 > CANLGQ01. The sequence goes on from CANLGQ010000005.1 coordinate 6,189, forward strand.
GTCCAACTGGCCCTGGTCCAAGCGAAGCTGGGCCCGGATCGCGAGCTGGACCGGATCGGCGACGACCTCGGCGTCGTGCCAGGCCAGGACCGCGAGCAGCGCCTCCTCGGGGGCGATCGCAAGCAGTTCCTGGACACTGCCGGGTGTTTGGGTCGCCACAGCTCCTTCGTTCCGGCCGACACTCGCTCGGCCGCCGAGGCGAGCCCAGGCCTGATCCTCGAGTGTGTGGTCCCGAACGAGGCGCGCGAGCAGGAGCAGACGCTCGGCCCGCTCCGTGTCCTCCGGGTCGAGGTCGGACGCCCGAAGCGCAGCCCAGCTTGCCGTCGCGAGATCTCCGTTGGAGAGGGAAAAGTCCACGACACGCGACCATCGAGCGGGATCGGTGGCCGCGAGTTGTGCGGCCCCGCGGGCATACTCGAGCGCGAGATCCGTCCGGCCGACCAGGCCGAGCGCCTCCGCCGCCCCTCCGGCCACCGCGGGGTCATCGGGCTTTGCTCGCGCCGCGCGAACGGCCGCAGCGACGACGGTGCCCGTCGCAGCGCCGGCGCTCGCCTCCGCCTGGGCGAGGAGAATGTCGGCCTGAGCGTCGGTTCCGGCGAGCGGCCGGGCGAGGTCGGCAGCGTCCGTCCAGCGCTGCTCGGCCAGGGCGATCCGGGCTTTCGCGAGGGAGAACCGTGAATCGGTCGGCGCACCGAGCGCGTCGGCCTCGGCGATCCACTGGTTGGGGTCCTTCCAGCCCTCGGCCCCCTCCACCTGCACCTCGAGCGCGAGGAGGATCGCCTGGGTGCGGGTGGCGGGGTCGACCGCCGTTTCGCCCAGCCTCCGCGCGATTTGATCTGCCTGCCAGCGAAACCCGGCGTCGGACATGCCTTGGGCAATCTGGAGTTGAGCGCCTTCGGTAGTGCCGTGGGTGCCCATCAGCGCCTCCCAGGGCGCGGTGTCGGTCGAACCTCCCCAACGGACGAGCCCGGCGCTCAGCTCGGCGAGTGGCTGGATCGAAGTACCGAGCAACTTGATGGCTTTCTTGGGCTTGTCTGCTTCCCACCATGCGAAGGCGCGAAACCACAGCTCCTCGACCTCGGTCAAGGGTTCGACCCCGGCGGTGAGGCTGCGCTGCACCTCCTCGGCGTCTAGGGTCAAGAGCAGAAGGTCGAGGCCTTGCTTGCCTTCCTCGGCCAAGATCTTCGCAGAGGCCGATTCCCGCGCCGGCTCGAACACCCGATACGGGCGGTCGATCTCGATCTCCGATACGAGGCGCTGTCCCTCGTGTTTGAGCCGCCGGGAGACGAGCACTTCGGGTGCGGCCTGGGATGGGGTGGTGGCGACGCCCGCGATGCGCAGAGTGGGCGGGACCACCACGCTCATCGTCTCGTGGACGGTGACGTCGGGAGGAAGCCAAGCGGCGATCGCCGGGCCGAGGAGCGGCAGGACCGTGGCGGCTAGCCCCCCAGGAAAGGCGGCGTCGGTCATTGCTTGCCGGCCGATCACGGTCAGGGTGAGCGGTCGGTCGGTGCGCTCGATCCCGCCCAGCGTGACCAGGACCTGGCTGGCGTCCGGTCGAGCCTGCCGGATCAGTCGTTCGATCGCCGCATGTTGAGAGGACTCGTTGAGCGGCCGCAGGAGCGTGCGGAAGAGCTCGATCGCCGCTCCTTCGGCGATGACCGAGGCGGTCCAGGTTTGGCCGCCGTCGGGGCCGAGGGTGAGCTGGGTGTTCACTCCGACGCGCCCCTCGGGTCCCGCTGCCTCCGCGAGCTGGCGCGGCAGGTCTCCGGCCTCCCAGACCCAGCCGCCGACCAGGTTGGCCGGAGTACCGCCGCCGGGCGCGAAGGTTGCGCTCGGGTCGATCCAGACCGGTGCACGGTCTTTTCGATAGACGACGATCGCGGGAAGCGGCACCATCGCCGGGGCCGGGACCGTGACCGGGAAGGAACCGCGGGCCCCGACCGGACGAAATTGGGCAGGGCGAGCCTCGTATCCTGCGGCCCGGAGCAGGCTCAGGAGGACGACGCCGCGATCTGCCCCGGTCCCCGCGCCGGCCCGGAGGGCGGAGGCCGCGTCGGTGGCGGCGTCCCAGCTGCCTGGCTGGCCGGGGGAAACCGAGACGGCGTCGAACACCCGGCGGGCGGCCTCCGCGACGGTGAGCGTGTTCGCGTCGGCGGCCAGGTCTCGCCCGAGGCCGTCTTTCGAGGTCACCAGCTTGGCCACCCGCGCCGCCATCCGCTCTCCGGCGTCAAACCAGTCGGGGAGCGTGCTCCATACGACCTGCGCGGGGCTGTCCTCGGGAACGGTGTCCCAGGCGAGCGTCACCGCGCGACCCGACTTGCTGGACCACGTGGGATGGGCGCCCGGGTCCGCCCACACGGTCAGCGGGAGGTTCGACGGGGTCTGGATCGAGACGCGGAGGTGTTCGGTGGGGAGACCGGGCGCGCTCAGCACGAGCCCCGAGTCGAGGGTTCCGCTTCGCGTGCGGGTAAACGTGAACACCTCTCCGGCCACGATTCCGGCCGGGAAAACGACGGTCTCCTCGAGGATCGTCGCTCCCTTGCTGCTGGCGCCGTCGAGCCCTGCCGGGCCCACGAGCCCGGCCGAACAGGCCTCCGGGTCGTCGATCCGCACGGACCACGTCACCTTCGTCGTGGCGGAGCGCGAGGCGGAGATCGTCGTTTCGACCCGGTGATCGAGCACGCTGGCAGGGGCCGCGTGGACCAGCGAGCACAGCGCGAGGACGGAGCTCATGCGGCGTTTTCCTGGGGTGACCAGTATACGTCAGCCGGCGTACATCCGGATGGTGTCGGCGGCTTCCTGGGCCAACGCCGTGCAGGTATCGAGGTCCGGGTGCCGCACCACGAGGTTGCCGTCGGAGAGGAAGGTGGCCTTCCAATCGCGCCGGGGCGCGCCCACGGGAAGGAGGTCGGCCCGCGCTATCCATTTCCCGTGCCTGCGCCGGAACTCATCCATTCCGACGATGTGGCGAATGCGTCCGTGGCCGCTCGCCCGCTTGAAGATGACGGCTGCGTTCCACGGGCGGCGAAGGTCGGCTTCAAAGTGACCATGACAGACGACGCGCGCCCACTCGACGAACAGGTCGATGTCGTTCGCGTAGTTCATCAGATCGACCATCGAGGCGCCGGGCGAGCGGCAGGCGACTTCGCCAAAGACGGCTTCTCCCGAACCGTTAAGGAACCACTCCATGTGGGTGAAGCCGGACCCCATCTCGAGCGCCTGGAGCACCCCGTGGCCGAGTCGGCTCCCGGCGCGAACCGGCGCGGCTTGGGGATCCCGTAAGGTTAGGATAATCGGGCTGATCCACTCGTTTTGACGCGCAATGAGCGTGTTCGGGTGGTAGATCGAAACGCTCGTGAACACCGGGCGGCCAGCGACGCACAGCGTCTCGAACGTGTATTCCTGACCTTCGACGAACTCTTCGACCACCACTTCCGGGACGTGCGCCGTGGCGAGCAACGCCTGCTCCAGGGCGGGGGCATCTTGGACCTTGAAGGTGTCCATCGAACCTGCGCCCGCGGTTGGCTTGACGACGAGCGGAAACCCCAGCGCGCGGGCCGCTTCGCGGATTTCGCCGACGGTACTTGCGCGGCGGCTGCGGGGCGCGCGCAGGCCCGCCGCACCCACCCGCTCCTTCATCAATTGCTTGTCGCGAAACCCGGCCACCACGCTGGGCTGCATGCCGGGGACCCCCAGCCGCTCGCGGAGGCGGGCCGCCAAGGTCGTGACGACCTCCCACAACCCCTCCACCCGATCCGGTCGCCTCCCGCCGAGCCAGGTCTCGACGCGGCGGATCACGTCGTCCTCGTCGAGGATCCGGGGGACGTGCAGGTAGCCGGTGAGGCGGCGGCGGAGCGACCCGGGAAGCTGGTCGGGCGGCGTGTCGCCAACGCCCCAAACGCGAGCGCCGACCTCGGTCAGGCCGCGGGTGAACTGCTGCATGTCCGGGGGGTAGGCCGGTGCGAGGAACAGAACGTCCATGGGGGCTCCGGGCGGGCACGCTACCATGCGAGGGGGAGGTGGGCGTGTGCCTGATCGCGGTGGCATGGCGCGTGCATCCGCACTGGGAGCTCGTGATCGCCGCGAATCGCGACGAGGCGCGCGACCGTCCGTCGATTCCGCTGCATGCCTGGGGAGATCGCCCGATCGTCGCTGGCCGCGATGGGCGGGCGGGGGGAACCTGGCTCGCCGTGCACCGGGACGGGCGGGTCTCCGCGGTGACGAACCAACGGGAACCTGCCGTTCCTGCTGGTCCGAAGTCGCGCGGCGACCTTCCGCTCGCGGCCTTCGACTGCGGGATCGACGCCGCGTCCGCACACGGGTATTCCGGCTTTCACCTTCTCCTGGCGGAGTCTCGGGTGCTCTGGCACCACAGCAACCGAGAGCCCGGCCCGGTGTCCCTCGCTCCGGGGATTCACGCTGTTTCGAACGGACCGCTCGCGGATCGGTGGCCGAAAACAGAGCGTGCTCGCCTCGCGCTGTCCGCCGCCCTCGTCGTCCCGGACCTCGCGCCGGCGAGCCTCTTCCCCCTGCTCGCGGATCGCACGTCGGCCCCCGATGAGCGCCTCCCCTCGACCGGGGTGGGGATCGAGCTCGAACGGGCGCTAGCGCCCGCGTTTGTCGACCTTCCGGGGTACGGCACGCGCTGTAGCACCGTCGTGTTGCGGTCGGCGGACGAGGTCTGGGTGGTCGAGCGCTCGTTCGACGACGGTGAGGATCGGGAGGTCCGCTGGGACCGGTGACCGGGCGTCAGGAGCAGGCGCCGGCCACCTCGGCGACGATCGCTTCCGCCGCGCGTCGTTGCCCGCCCAGCGACAACGCCAGCGCGAGCTGGCCGCGCGCGCGAAGGAGGTTGTGCTCGCCACGCCCCCCGAAAGCAGGATTCCACCCGAAGTACGACTCGGCGAGGGCGTCCGCCGCGAACCGCGCGGCCAACTCGAGCGCGATCCGCTCGGTTCCGGGCACCACCGCAGACCACTCCGTCCGGGTGAGGGCGCCGGCCGAGGCATAGCCCCGCACGGTGGCCTCGAACAGACCGAGATGAAACGTGGGGGCTTCGGTGTCCTCGCTCGCCGGGTTGCACCAGCTCCGGAGCATGTCGCCGAGCTCGACCTCGAGGGTGCCGCGGGCGAGGGTGTCGAGGTCGACCAACGCATGCGCTTCGGAGCCGAGAAAGCGGATATTCGAGATTTTCAGGTCACCGTGGATCACCCGGTCCGGGAGATCGGTGGGCCCCTCCCATCGGCCCCACGCCGCGAGGAGGGGCTCGGCGAGCTGGGCGACCGGGCCCCACAGGCGGTGCCCACGCCACGTTTCGAGCGCGCTTTGCAAGCGCCCCACGTGGGTTGGGGTGTGGTGGGCGCCCGGACGCACGAACCGAAACGTCCAGTCGAGGTTGCGGGTCGCGGCGTGAAACCGAGCAACGAGGCGCGCCGCGCTGGCGGCATCGGCCTCGTGGGCGAGCCGGTGGAGGGTGCGGTCGCCCACCGGGGTGAGAAGTCTCCAGACCCCGTTCGGTGGGACCGTGTGCCAAAGCCCTCCTGAAAGGGTAGGTACAAGGCGTGGGGTGGGCAATCCGGCCGCGGCGAGTGCGGCCGTGACCGCGGCGATGTCCTCATGAACCTCGGCGCGGAAGATGTGGGTGTTCAGCTCCTGGAAGTAGCCCATCGGGCCGCTCGGCAGGTCGACGCGCCACGTGCGGTTGATCAGGCCATCGGCGATGGGCACCAGCTGGTCGGCGGCGAATCCCCAGGCTGTGATCGCGTTGGCGGCAAGGTCGTCCATGGGGCGGCCCTAACCGTTCCCGGGTGGGATATCCTCTGCAGCGAGGCCGCGATGAACGACGAGCTCAGCCCTTCGCCCGCCCGCCCTGCCGAAGGGGCGCTCCTGTCCCTCCTCGCCTACGTGGCCGGTTCGGACGGGGAGGTGCACGAACGCGAATTGCAGCTGCTCGCCCGTCTCTTTCCGAAGCTTTCCGCCGCAGAATTGCACGGGGAGGTGGAGGGTCGGCGCAAGGCGTCGGAGGGCGCGCTCGTTGCCATTTCCGAGCAGTTCCACAGCGAGGACCAGCGGTGGACCGGTCTTCGGTTCGCCGCCCGGATGGCGTGGCGCGATGGGCACCTCGACGACGCCGAGCGGCAGCTCCTGGGCGACGTCGCGGCTGCGATGTGCCTGCCCAATGGCGCGGTGGAGCGCGTGCTTCGCGAGATGCGGCCCGATCGCAAGGAGCGGCTGCTCCCGGAGCGGATGATTCGACTGGTTCAGGAACTTCGCTGGGATTCGGTGACGCTGGCCCGTGGCCCCCTCGTCAGCTCGGATCTCGCGGCCCTGGTGCCCCCCGGTTGCGACGTGGTGGTGCGGGTCGGCCTCGATCGCGTGGAGGTCCTGGCCCTCTGCACCGACGGGTTGATCGCCCGGTTTCAAGATGGCCCAGCCTTCCTGTCGTGGGCCGACCTCGTGAGCTATGGCCGCGAGGGTGCGCTGGGGATCGGCGTGCGGTTGGTCACCGAAGATGGACGCGAGTACGTGCTCGTCGACCATCGCCTCACCGGATTGTGCCGCTTCCTCGACCGGTTGTTCGATGATCGCGAGCGCAAGCCGGGTGGGCCCATCGTCTCGCGCCTGCGTGGGGAGGAGTGAGCGTCGCGCTGTTCGATCTCGACGGCACGATCCTGGACTGCAACTCAGGCCGACTGTGGCTCACCGCCGAGTGGCGGGCCGGCCGGCTCAGCAGTCGGGACGCGGTCTGGGGCGCCTGGTGGCTCGGGCGATACGCCCTGGGACTCGGCGCGGGCCTGGATCGGGTCTTCGAGGTCGCGGTGCAACAACTCGCCGGTTCGGAGGAGGCCGAGTTGGACGCGCGGACGCGCGTTTGGTTCGAGCGCGAGGTCAAGCCGCGGGTTCGGCGGGGCGCCCTCCGCGCCCTCGCCGCGCACCGAGCGGCGGGCGATCGGCTGGTCCTCGCGACGACCTCGTCGCTCTACGCCGCGCGCGCGGCCGCCGAAGCCTTCGGTCTCGACGAGATCGTCTGCACCCGATTCGAGGTCGTAGACGGACGGTTTACGGGGAGGATCTCCGAGCCAGCGCTGGGTGACGCGAAGGCCTCGCGGGTGTTCGAGTGGGCGGAGCGGCAGGGGGTCTCGCTTGCGCAGTGCACCTTCTACACGGATTCCGCGACCGATCTCCGGCTCCTCGCTGCGGTCGGGCGCCCGGTGGCGGTGGAGCCCGATCGCGTGCTTCGAAGGGAAGCGTCCCGGCGCGGCTGGCCGGTGGTCTCGTGGTAGGATCGGCGCAACCGGAGGAGATCGCATGAGCGCGTCGGACCGGGGTTCGCGGCACCCGCCCTCGGTGGCCCCGGTGGAAGGCGAGCCCCTCGGGGGGCGGTACGAGCTGGTGCAGACGTTGGGGATCGGTTCCCTTTCGACGGTGTACCGCGCCATGGATCGCCGACTCGCGGTGCCTCGCGCAGTGAAGGTGCTTCACCCCTTCGCGACGGCGGACGGCGTGGCGCTCGAACGGTTCCTCGACGAGGTGCGGACCCTGGCCCGTCTGGAGCACCCGAACGTGCTCCGCATCTTCGACTTCGGCCGTGATCAGGGCCGTTATTTCGCGGTGTTCGAACTTGCCGATCGCGGCGGGGTGCAACGGCTGATCGATCAGGGCGGTGCGCTCCCTCCGAACCGGGCGCTGCGGATCGCCTTCCAGGTCAGCTCCGCCTTGGCGAGCGCGCACCTGCACAGCGTGATCCATCGCGACGTTCGACCGGCCAACGTGCTCATCGGGCTCGACGGGAACGCTCGCCTCGCCGACTTCGGCGTGGCGCGACTTCGGCATCGCGTCACCGAGCTCTCTGAGACCGACATCGCGCTGGGTGCCACCGAGTACACGGCGCCCGAACTCCGCTCCGACTTCTCGGATGCCGACGCTTGCGCCGACGTGTGGTCCGTGGGCGCAGTGCTCCTGTTTCTCCTCACCGCCCGCGTCCCGAGCTGGCCTCATCCGGTAATAAGCGACGATCTGCCGACCTTCACGGCCCGTGTGTTGCGCGGATCCCTCGCCTTCGATCGCGCCCATCGGTATCCGTCCGCGGATTGGCTCGCTCGCGAGATCGCCGCGGCATACGATGGCTATGCTGCGTCGGTCGGCCTCCCGCTGCGAGGCGACGCGTGGGTCGAGTGGATGGACGAGCAGTTGGCCGTCGCCCGCCAGGCCGTCGGCACCGCCGCGCAGCGATAGCCGCCTTGGACCAGATGATCCCGGTCGGACCGTTCGAAGCCCATGCGCTGATCGGGGTGGGAGGCGCGGGCGAGGTCTGGTCGGGCGTGCATGTTGCCCAACGGGTGCCGGTAGCGATCAAGGTGATCACCGCAGTGCGAGCCCGAGATGCGCGTTATCGCGAGGGTTTCGCGAATGAGGTCCGCGCGGTTGCGGGGCTCGAGCACCCGGGGATTGTGCGGGTGTTCGACACCGGCATCGTGGACGCCGCGGCCGAGGAGCGGTCCTTTGGTCGCATGGTCGCCGGTAGCCCGTATCTTGCCATGGAGCTGGCGGAAGAAGGCTCGCTCCGCACGACCGATGCCCCCGGCTCCTGGGCGGAGCTTCAAGGCATCCTCGACTGGATGCTCGAGACCCTCGGGTTCGCGCACGCCCACGGCGTGATCCACCGCGACCTGAAGCCCGGCAACGTGCTCCGTTTTCGCGACCCCGCGGTGGACGACGATCCCACCCGGGCCAGCCGACTCCGGCTGACGGACTTTGGCCTGGCTCACCCTATGGATCGGGCCGAGCGCGCGATCAAGGGCACCAGTGGCACCCCCGTATTCATGGCCCCGGAGCAATTCCGCGGGGCGTGGCGGGACTTCGGGCCATGGACCGACCTGTATGCCCTCGGCTGCTTGGCCTACGCCCTCGCGACCGGGGTGCCGCCGTTTCGGCAGCGGGGGATCACCGCGCTGATGCATGCGCACCTCTCGAGCCCGATTCCGAAGCTCGAACCGAGGCTTCCCGTCCCGTCGGAATTCGAGCCCTGGGTTCGGCGCCTGATGCAGAAGGAGCCCGAGCACCGGTATGTGCGGGCATCTGACGCGGCGTTTGCGTTGCGGCTCCTGGGAAAACCGATCCCGACCCCCACTCCCGTTGGCCGGCGGTCCCTGGGCGACAGCCCGACGATGCACACGATGACCCGGAGCTGGCCGGATTGGGTCGCGGCTGCGCGCGCCGATCCGGAGCGGATCCCCCGACCGCCGCTCCCCCCCGAAGAGAACCTCTCTCGCCGCCTCCATCCCCCGATGCCCTCTCGGTGGGGACGCCGCGCGAGCAAGAAGGGTTCGATGTCCCTGATCGGCGCCGGGCTCGGTTTGTATGGGCTCCGCGCGATCCCGCTCGTCGGGCGGGACGCCGAGTGCGATCTGCTGTGGAGCACCCTCGGGGCGGCCCGCCAGGCTGGCGAAGTGCGCGTCGTCTCCCTGGTGGGCCCCGCGGGAGTCGGAAAGAGTCGGCTTGCCGAGTGGTTCATTCAGCGCGCAGACGAGGTCGGCGCGGCGGTCGCTGTCCACGCGACGCACAGTCCCGGAGCGGGGGCTGGGGATGGCCTCGGGCGGATGGTGGCGGGCGCGCTCGGTTGCGTGGGCCTGGGGCGTTCCGAGATCGTGCGACGGGTGGAGCGGTGGCTCAAGCGGCGGGGGGTCGACGATCCATGGGACGCGGGCGCGCTCGTCGAGTTGATCTGGCCGGCACCGGACAGCCACGGGCCCGTGTTGTTCGGCTCGTCCGAGGAGCGCTACTCGTTGATTCACCGGTGGCTCACCTGGATCGGCGCCTCAGACGACGACCGGCGCGCCGGGGCCGCGATCGTCTGGCTCGACGATGTGCAGTGGGGCCGCGACGCGCTCGGGCTCGCCGCCTGGTTGCAGCGGCGGGCCGATGCGGGACCGGTAGTGGTCGTGATGACGGTACGGGAGGAGGCGCTCCCCGATCAACCCGTGGAGGCGAAGCTCCTGGAGGAGATCCACGCCAATCCGGCCAGCGCGAGGATGCAGATCGGGCCGCTCGACGGGCCCCACCGCGCCCAGCTCGTCCAGGGACTCCTTCGCCTGGAGGGGGAGGTCGCCCGGCAGGTCGAGGAGCGCACGGGGGGAAACCCGTTGTTCGCCGTTCAGTTGGTCGGCGACTGGGTGCAGCGCGGCGTGCTCGAGGTCGGGAAAACCGGATTCGTCCTTTCCCGAGGCGTCCAACTGCCCCTGCCCGACGGGATCCACCAGCTTTGGGCGCAGCGGCTGGAGCGCGTGCTCGAGAGTCGACCGAGCGCAGGACGCGGCGTGCTCGAGATCGCATCGGTCCTCGGCCAGGAAGTGGGAGACGCGGAGTGGCGGTCGGCCTGCCTGGTCGCCGGGCTCGTCGTGCCGAACGACCTGGTGGCGGCGCTCGTTGCCCGCCGCCTCGCAAGAGTTCGCGACGGAGGATGGACGTTCGAACACGCGATGTTGCGCGAAAGCCTCGAACGCAGCGCGCGGGAGTCCGGCCGGATCCGGGGTTGGCATCACGCGGTGGCCGCGGCGCTCCAGATCCGATGGAGTGTGGGCCGCGAACCCGGTCTCGCCGAGAGGCTCGCGAAACACCTCGTCGACGCGGATCGAAAGGAGGAAGCAGACCTCCCGCTGTCGGTCGCCGCCGTGGAGCACCGGGCCATGAGCGACTATCTCGGGACGATTGACCTGCTCGACGCGCGGGAGTCGCTGCTCGGCGATCTCGACGTGCCGGCGGACGATCCGCGGTGGGGAGAGTGTACCTCGATGCGGGCCGAGCTGTTGATCGGCCTCGGACGCCTGGAGGATGCCGAGCAGGTCGCGCTCGCCCTCGTGGACCGCGCGCGCGCCTTCGGCTGGCCCACGCTGGTGGCCCCCGCCTTGCGCCATGCGGCTACGGTCGCCGCCAAGCGCGGTCGACTCGAGGCGGCTGAGGAGCGGCTGCGGGCGGCCGAGCTGGCCGCGCGCGACCTGGACGAGGTCGAACTGGCGCGTTGCCTGGTGTTCCTGTGCGACGTCGTCCGCCTGCAGGGCCGGGTGGAGGAGGCGCTGCGGTATGGCCGCCGTGGGTTGGCCCGCTTCGAGGCCCTCGGTGATCCGCGGGGTCAGGGGGACGCGCTGGCGGCGCTCGCGGGCGTTTCGCGCTCCACCGGCGACTCGGACCGTACCGAGGAGTATTGTCGTGGGGCGATCCCCCTCTACGAGCAAGTCGGCTCTCGCTTCGGAGTGGCGGTCGCCCGCAACACGCTCGCGGAAGTGCTCCGCAAGCGGGGAGACCTCGTCGGCGCGGAGAGCGCCTACCGGGCGGCGGAGCTCCTGTTGCGGCAGCTCGGGTCGCCCGAACACCTGGTCCCGCGACTGAACCTGGGACTCGTGCTCCGCGAGCGCGGCGACCTCCACGGCAGCCGGCTCGTGCTGGAGGAGGCGCTCAGCGGCATGGAGCGCGGTGGACGAAAAGGCTGGGCTGGATTGGTTCATGCGCTCCTCCTGCCCGTCGTCGCAGCGCTCTCGGATCGCGCCGCCTGGGCCCGGCATCGGGCCGGGGCCCTCGAACTGCTGGGCGCAAGCAGGATCGTGGACGCCGATGTTGCCGAGTCGCTGGAGCTGGCGGTCGACCTCGCCGAATCCGCGGGAAACCTGGGTGGAATCGACGCGATCGCCGATCTGGCCCACGCGCAATGGAGCGCGCTGGGCCAGCATGAGCGCGCTTCGCGGGTTCGGGAGGGATTGTCAAGGAATCGGCTGGCGAATCCCGGCGATGCGTGATCGGTTCCACTTGACGTGGACGGCATCTCAGGGGAACGTGTAAGGGAGAGGTGCCTCATGCTCCGGCTCTCCAGTCCTGTGGTCCGCGGGCTGGTGTTCGGTGGGGGGTGGCTGGCGGTGGGTGCGCCGGGGTGGGCCTCGGCGGGCGAGCACCACCCACACGCCGACAATGGGCTCGGAAACGACGGCGCGGTCGAGGACCCGCTCGACGGCGACCAAGGACTGGGGAACGACGGCTGGGCCCCGAACGAGGGTGGCGGGCCGTGTGCAGAGGGGGACTGGGGCGACATCGGACCCCCCGTCGATGGGTGGCTTCACGTGTCGGCGCTCTCGGGGAACGACGCGTCGGCCGATGGGACGGTCGACCATCCCTTCGCTACGGTGGCGACGGCGGTGGGCGTCGCGGCCACCCTGCCCGCGGGGAGCGATCGGGTCGTGGTGCTCTGGCCGGGGGAGTACGACGCGGCCGTGAGCCTACTGCCGGGCGAGGGCTGGGACGACCCCGTGGCTTTTCTCGGCTGTTCCCCGTTGGAGAGCGTGCTCCTCGCCGCCGACCCGTTCGCCCCGGTGCTCGACCTCGCGGTGGCCCAAGTTGTTGCGGTGCGGGGCGTTGGTTTCGTCGGGGGGACGGCTGCGCTCACCGCCCGCGATGGGGTCCACCTCACCACCGAGCGGGTGGGCGTAGCCGGTTCTCGCGAGGTGGGTATCGCCGCGATTGGCTCGGAGACCGAGGTTGAGACTCGCCACACCTTCATCGACGTGCCTGCGGCAGACGGTTGTGGATGGGGAATCGGCTCGTGGGGCGCCGAGACGGTGCTCCGCGAGACCGCGGTCTCCGGTGCGCGCGGAGTGGCCGTGTTCGCCGAGGGCGGCTCGATCGAGATCGAGGGAGGATCGCTCGTCGCGACGACGCCGGACCTGAATTCCCGGTACGGCCGAGCGATCCATGCCCAATACGCCGACGTCACGATCGGTTGGACCACCATCTCCGATTCGACCGACGCCGCGATCTTTCTCCTCGATCCCCTCGATGCAGTCATCAAGGGGGTGATCATCGACATCACCGGCGCGGGGGTGGTGGGCGGGGAGTCCACCGGCGACGCGATCGTGATCGTCGGCGGCGGTGGTGGAAAGTACAAGGTCAAGGACAGCTGGATCTACGACTCCGCGCGATCGTCGTTGGTGATCGAGGCGGCGGGCGTCGAACTCTCCGGGAACACGTTCGTGGGGGCCGGCATCGAGCCGGTGCTCGGCTACGGCGCCTTCGGTCAAGGAGGCGGCGCGGTGCATGGGCTCGATGCGGCCGACGTGCTCTGGCTGGCGCCGGGATCCGAGCTCGAGCTCGATCGCGACCCGATGGCCTGCGCGCTCTACTAATTTATCGGTGCGCGGACCCCGACGGGTCGGAGTCCGCACGCCTCGCAGGGGCGCTGCCCCTGCAACCCCGCTGGGGGGCTGGCTTCGCCGCCCCCCAGACCCCGCGGCGCCTCGAGTAGGGGGGGGGCCTACTCCTTGTCCACGTTCGAGGGCAGGCCGGTGACGACGGCCCCCTTCGCGATGGCGTGGCGGGCGAACCAACCGGTGTTCATCTCGAGCGCGTAGCGGGCGGGGTACAGGCTGCTGGTGCGGGTCTCGTCGAAGGGCGCCATCTCGGCCACCCGCACCACGACCCCCGACTCGTCGAGGAAGGCGATTGCGAGGGGGATCCGGGTGTCCTTCATCCAGAACTCCCGCACCGCCGATTCGGGGTAAACGAACAGCATTCCCTTGTCCGCGCCGAGGGAGTCGCGGTTCATCAGGCCTTGCGCCCGCTCTTCGGGGGTGTCCACCACCTCGGCGACGACCGGGGTGCCGGCGACGTCGAGGCGAGCGGAGTCGATGGCGGCGCCACAGGCCGCGGTCATCAGCACAATCACAGGAGGCTCCCTTGTGAATCGGTCACGGGCAGGCCGATGTGCGCCCGCCCTCGCGGCGTGACGACGCGCCCGCGCGGCGTCCGCATGAGGAAGCCCTGCTGGAGCAAGAACGGCTCCGAGGCCTCCTCGATGGTGTCTGCCGACTCCCCGAGCGACGCCGCGAGGGTGTCGAGTCCGACCGGTCCGCCGCTGAACTTGATCGCCACGGTCTCGAGGATCCGGCGGTCCATGGCGTCGAGGCCGGCGTCGTCGACCTCGAGGCGCTCGAGTGCGCGGCGGGCGAGCGGCTCGTCGACCGTGCCGTCGCCCTCCACCTCGGCAAAATCGCGCATCCGGCGCAGCAACCGGTTGGCGATCCGCGGCGTGCCCCGGGAGCGTCGCGCGAGCTCTTTGAGGCCGCTGGGCGTGGCCACCACCTCCATCCGAACCGCGGACCGCTGGAGGATCTGGTGGAGCTCTTCGGCGGTGTAGAAGTCGAAGGTGGCGTGGATCCCGAATCGGGCGCGGAGGGGGGCGGAGAGCATGCCTGAGCGAGTCGTCGCGCCGACCAGGGTGAAGCGCGGAAGGGGCAGCTTCACCGACTGAGCCCCCGGGCCCGATCCGAGCACGACGTCGATCTCGAAGTCCTCCATGGCCGGGTACAGCACCTCCTCAGTGGCGCGCGGGAGGCGGTGGATCTCGTCGATGAACAGGATCTGCCTGGGCTCGAGGCTCGACAGGACCGCGGCGAGATCGCCCTTCCGCTCAATGCTCGGGCCGCTCGCCGTGCGCACGTCGACGCCCATCTCCTCGGCGATGATGTAGGCGAGGCTCGTTTTTCCGAGGCCGGGCGGCCCGGACAACAGGACGTGGTCGAGCGATTCCCCCCTGTTCAGGGCGGCTCGCACGTAGACCCGCAGGTTCTCCACGATCTTGCCCTGCCCCACGAACTCCCCGAGGTCGCGCGGCCGAAGCGCTGGATCTGCTGGTTCGTCGCTGCTGTTCACGGGCCGGCCCGCAAGCTGGACAAGGCGCGGAGCGCGGCGCGCAGGCGATCGGGGAGCGGCGCGTCCGTCGGGATGCCCTCAGCGGCCAGCGCGCTTCGGGCCCGCTCGATCTCGGCCCGCCCGTAGTCGAGTTGGGCCAGCGCGAGGGCGAGCGGATCCGGCGCGACCCGGACCGGAACGGTCGCTGAAACCGGGGAAAAACCAACGGGTAGCTTGCCCTTGAGGTCGATGACCATTTTCTGAGCGGTCTTTCGCCCGATGCCCGGAACCCGAGTGAGTGTGGTTACATCTTCGGACTCGACCGCCCGGATCAGGGCGTCGGGCGCCAGCACGTCGAGGCAGCCGAGCGCGGTTCTCGGCCCGACCCCGCTGACCGCGAGGAGGGCGTCGAAGCACTGGCGTTCGAGGTCGGTCGCGAAGCCGTAGAGCTGGATCGCGTCTTCTCGGACCTGGGTCGAGATCCAGGCGGTCACCGTGGCCTCGCCGATCCATCCCCCGATGACGCGCCGCGGCGCCCAGACCTCGTACCCGACCCCGGAGACGTCGAGCACCGCGCGGAGGTCGTTTTGACCCACCAGGGTTCCGACCAGGCGCGCGATCATCGCGCGAGCGCCAAGCGACTCGAGGCCGCGTGGCAATGGGTGATGGCGATCGCCAATGCATCGGTCACGTCGGCCGGCCCCTCTGGTTGTACGCCCAACAAAACGCGGACCATCTTCGCCACGGCGTCCTTGTCCGCCCGCCCGTGCGCACCGACTGCCCGCTTGACGGTCGACGGGTTGTACTCCGCGGGATCGTACCCGGCCTGAGCCGCGGCGAGCAGGGCCACGCCTCTGGCTTGCCCGAGTCGCAGCGCGGACTCAGAAGATTTGTGGCGGAAAATTGCCTCGATTGCCACGGCATCGGGGCGGTGTTCGGCCAGTGCTTTGGAGAGGCCGGCGTGGATCGCGGCGAGTCGCTCGCCCATGGGTTCGTCGGCCCACGTGCGCACGCACCCGCACGCCCGGAGCATCAGGCGCCCGCGCAGTCGCTCCACGACGCCGAACCCGGTCACCGTCGAGCCAGGGTCGATCCCGAAGACGATCATGGGGGGAAGGGGAAAGGGGGGATGAAGGACTGGCCGCGTTGTAACATGGGCGGGGAGGATTGGGATGGGACGCGCGGCCGACAGCCGGTATCGGGTGCCTTTCAGCGGAAAAGTCGACCTGTCGACGTTCCCCACGGCGCCACCCGACGGGGTCGGCTCGAAGGAGGATCTGCGCACCGAACTCGCCGCGATCCAGGTGCGGATGGACGAGCTGCATCGAAAGATGTACGCCGACGATCGACATGCCATGCTGGTCATCTTCCAGGCGATGGATGCCGCGGGCAAGGATGGGACGATCCGCGCGGTGTTCACCGGGCTCGACCCCGCCGGGATGCATGTCACGGCGTTCAAGGCGCCCTCTGCCGAGGAACTCGATCACGACTTCCTGTGGCGACACCTTCGACACCTCCCCGAACGGGGCCGGGTCGGGGTGTTCAATCGCAGCTGGTACGAGGAGGTGATCGTCGCGCGGGTGGTGCCCGCGGTCCTGGCGAACCAGAAGCTGACGCGTCGCCCGAACGACCTCTTCGAGGAGCGGTACGAGTCGATCCGGGATCTCGAGAAGCACCTGGCGCGCAACGGGACGACCGTGGTCAAGTTCTTCCTGCACGTGTCGGCTGCCGAGCAGCGCAAGCGGCTGCTCGAGCGCCTCGACGAGCCAGCCAAGAACTGGAAGTTCGAAGCCGGCGATCTCGACATGCGAGATCGGTGGGGCAAGTTCGAGCACGCCTACGAGCTGGCCCTGCAGGCGACCTCGCGATCGCACGCGCCCTGGTATGTCGTCCCCGCGGATCACAAGCCCTTTCTGCGGGTTGCCGTCGCGCAGATCGTGCTCCGGGTCATGGAGGGCATGGACTTGAAGTGGCCGGAGCTCGACCCCGCGGAGGCCGCCGCGCTCGGGGCCCTTCGGAGCCGCCTCAGGTCCTAGGGATCTCCCTCCTCCCGACGGAGTCGGCGGCGGACCTGCGGTTCTGTCCCCTCGGTGGGCGCGGCGTCTTCGCGGCGAAGCAGGCGCCGGCGGGGTTCCTGGCTCTCGGTCGGCGGGGCAGGTTGCTCAGCGGTCGCGGGCGGCTCGTCGGTGATCCGGCGAAGGCGGCGTCGAACCCCCTCGGGCTCGGCTGCGGGCTCGGCGGGCGGTGGCGGCTCGGGGGCCTCTGCGAGGCGACGGAGCCGTCGACGGGGTTCGCCTTCGTCGGTCGGCGCCGGCGCCGCTTGGGGCAACTCCGCTGGTTCGGGGCTGGGTTCCGCGTGCTGGCGGCGACGCACTTCGAGCGCGGGCTGATCTCCGTCCCGGTGGACCTTCCGGCCCTCGGTCGGCGGTTCGGGAGGAGGCACGGGCGCCGGCGCGGTCGCCCGCCGGGCCGGGCTGCCCCACCGGTTGTCGGCGCGCGGGGCGGCGGGTGGCGTGGCCTCGTCTCCGTCGTCGTCGTCGTCGGCGAGGCTCGACAGCGCAGAGCGATCGAACACGCTCGTGCCCGTCGCGGAGAGCAGCTTCTTCCGCGGCCGCTCGGTTTGCGGCTTCTTCTTCGCGGTCTCGGCCATGATTTCGGCGAGGGAAGGACCCTTTGCGCTGGGCAGGTGGCCCTCGATCTCGGCGATCAGTTCGTGGCCCGAGAGGCGAGCGTCGGGGTCATAGACCAGCGCCCGAACAATCATCTCGGCGATCGGCTTCGGGATCTCCGCGGGCGGGCGCGCCAGGAGGGTGGTCCCTTCCGACAGCGTCACCATCTTCTCGACGTCGGCCACCGCCTGTGCCTGGTAGAGAGGCTTCCCGGTCATCATCTCGGTGGCGATCAGCGCGAGGGAGAGGCTGTCGGCGGCCGCGTCTTCGGGCTGGCCAAGCAGGCGCTCCGGCGGGGCATAGCGGAGTGACTCCGCGCTGAGGGGAAACTTGGGATCGGTCTTCCGCTGGGCGAGTTCGACCTGGGGAAGGCCGTAGCCGATCACCTGGATCGTCCCATCGTCCCGGAGCCCAATGCGCCACGGAGTGAGGTTGCCGTGGCTGTAGCAGCCCTGCAGCCCGCCGGTCGCTCCGCCTTCCCGGGTGATCTCGGTGGCCAGGAGCAGGAACTCGAGCGCGGCTCGAGCGCCGAGCTTGCGGCCCTCGTCGTGCCAGGCGCGGAGCACCTCGTGGAGGAGCCAGACGGTCCCGGTCGGGTAGACGAACACCGAGTTGCTGAGGTCGTACCAGGCGAGATCCGTTAGGCCGGCGACCATCGGGAATTCGAGGAACGGGAGCACCAGGCGGACGTTCAAATCGAGGGCGGGGTGTGCGCGGAAGGCCGGCTCGAAGGCGATCGCGAGGTGGGCAAAGCCGTCTTCCGACTCCAGCTCGAGGATGGTTGCGGCCGGATCTCGACTCTGACGGCCGGTGGGGCGCAGGCCGCCGTAGGCATTCTGCGACGCCTGGGCGGTCGGGGTGCTGCTCATCACGCCTCCAGAGGGCCGTACTCTAGCCCGAGATGGGTCCCCTAGCGGAGTTTGACGCCGTGTGGCCCCAACTCGCCGACCACCGCGGCGATCACCCTCTCAGCGGCTGCGTTCACCTCGTCCACGGTGCGGGTGTTGTCGGCGTTGGCAAATCGGAGGGTCCAGGTCAGCGTGGACAGGCCGTCGTGCTCGAACCGATCGCTGATCCACCGCCGCTCGAGCCACCGCGGCGCCGCGAGGTCGATCACCTGATCCACTCGGGCGGATTCGAAGCGCGCGGGCAGCGTAAAGGCGAGACTTCGCTCGATGGGGTGCCACGTTGGGGGCTCGTGGAACGGCGGGCGACGCGAATCGGCGCTCAGCAGCGGATCGGCGTCGATCTCCAAGTAGACGGGACGGACTCCCTTGATCTTGAACGAGGCCAGCACCGCGGGGTGGATCTCGCCGAACGCCCCGATGACCCGGTCGCCCACCCGGACCGCCCCTCGGCGATGGGGATGGAGCACCGCCGCGAGTCGGTGATCGGCTTCGATAGGCCCTGCGGCCAGGGGAACGGAGAGCTCGGCGCTGAGCTCGTCGAGGAGGCCGCGAACGAACGATGTATCGGCTGGGCGCGGCCGTCCCGCCCAGGTGGCGGCGCGATCGCCTCCGGTGGCGATCGCCCACAGGAGGGGCCGCTCGGTCGCCCCGAGTCGGTCGAAGGCCGGATCGCGCGGGTGAAAAGCCCGCGTCCACTCGAACAGCTTGAGTTCGAGCACGCGGGCTCTGACGTTGGTGGCGACCGCCTCGATGGCCTGCTGCACGCCGGAATTCTTGAGGAGCGAATAGCCGCGGTCCAAGGCGTTCGTGGTCTCGACGTGCACTGCGAGCGGGTGGCCGGTCGGGAGGCCAAGGCGCTCGGACAGCGCGCGCGCGTGGAATCCGTCGGTGATTACCTCGTAGAAGCCGAGTCCGACCAGCACGTCGTCGACCTGGTCCCGGCGGCGCTCGCCGGGTGTCGGCTGCGAACCCAGCGCGACCGGCGGGAGCGCGACCGGACCGGCGTTGTATCCGATGATCCGCGCAATTTCTTCGAGCAGGTCCGCTGGCCGCGTCACATCCCATCGGCGTCGCGCCGGGACGCGCACCGAGAAGCCCGGCGAGACCGCGAAACCCAAGGCGCCGAGCACGCGGGCGATCTGGGTGTCGGGGAGGTCGAGGCCGAGGAACAACCGGACCTCGTCCCCCGAGAGGTGGATCGGGGCGGGGTCGGGTCGCGGTGCGGCCCAAAACTCGGTCGGGCCCGTGCGGGCCCAGGCGCCCGTCGCCTCCAGGAGATCGGCGACGCGCGCCGCGCCGTCGAGCACCGCGTCGGGGTCGGCCCCGCGCTCGAACCGGGCCGCGCTGTCGGTGTGGACCCCCAGCGCTCGGCTCGCGAGCCGGACCGCCACCGGGTCGAACGTCGCGGATTCGAGCAGGATTTGGCGCGTCTCGGCCGTGGTCTTGCTCTCCTCGCAGCCGATCACCCCGGCCACGGCCAGGATCTTCTCGTCGTCGGCGATCACCAGGGTTCCCGCCGGCAAGGTGCGCGGTTCCGGGGTGAAGAGGAGCCAGGCCTGCTCGGCGGGCCGACTGGCGCGCACGCGGACTCGACCCCGGATCCGATCGGCGTCGAAGGCATGGGTCGGCTGGCCCAGCTCGAGATTCGCCAGGTTCGTCGCATCGACGGGTGCGGTGTTTCCGCTTTGCCCCGCGGCTTCCAGCGCTAGGCGCTGACCCGCGGGGAGTTCCGCCCCGCCCGTCCCGGCGAGGGGGGTCAGGCTGTAGCTGAGGCAGAGCGAGCTTTCTACCGTGAATCTTGCGGGGGCAACGACCCGGAGTGGGGGGAGGGGAGGACACAACAGCGGCGTGTCCAACCGCGCGGCGAGCTCCCTGGCGATCCCCAGATAGGCATGGTGGTCGCCCCGGTTGGCGAGCAGCTCGAGGGTCAGCACGTCGCCGTCGAGGCGCTTGACCTCGATGCCGAGGTCGTCGAGCAGGTCGCGCAGACCGCGTGGGGAATCCACGATCTCGGGAGGCAGGTCGACGAAGCGAGCCAGGACGGCCCGATGGATCTTCATGGGGCACCCCGGTGAAGGATCCGCATTACCCGTGCATCCTGCTCGTAGAGCGCCTTGACCCGGGTGAGGCCGGCCCACTGAGCGGCCATTCGGGTGGTGCCGAGACCGAACGCGATGCCGCTGACCTCGTTGGGATCGAAGCCGAAGGTCTCGAAGACCGCGGGGTGAACCATCCCCGCGCCCAGGATCGTGATCCACCCGGCGCCATGGCAGGCCTCGCAGCCGGCGCCGTCGCACAGCCGGCAGGCCAGATCGACCCCCACGCTCGGCTCGGTGTAGGGGTAGAACTTAGGTTTGAAGCGGATCCGCTGATCGCCGAACAGCTCGGTGGCCAGGAAGGCGAGGATGCCCTTGAGGTGGGCGAAGGTCAGTCCACGGTCGATCCACAGGCCCTCGAGCTGGTGGAACATCGCGAGGTGGGTGGCGTCCACCGCCTCGTTCCGGTAGGCGCGGCCTGCGCTCGCGATCCGGATGGGGAGATCTCTCCGGGTCTCGAGGGTGCGGGCCTGCACTGAGGTGGTGTGAGAACGAAGGAGGAACCCGTCGGTGACCCAGAATGTGTCCTGCGCGTCGCGCGCCGGGTGGTGCTCCGGCACATTGAGCGCGTCGAAGTTGTAGAACGGGTGCTCAACCTCCGGGCCGTCGACGCGCTCGAAGCCGAGCCGGCGGAGAACGGCCAGGCACCGGTCCTCCACCAGGGACAGCGGATGGCGGCTGCCCCGGCCGGTCGCGACGCCGGGCAGGTTGGGGTCGGCCCACTCGGCGTCGAGGCGGGCCTCGAGCGCAACCGCCTCGAGCTGGCCTTGCGCAGCGGCAATTTCGACCTCGATCGCCTCTGCCGCCGCGTTGATTTCGGCGGCCACCGCGGGCCGGTCGTCGGCCGGGACGTCGCGGAGACCGCGAAGTCCAAGCTTGAGCGGGCTGTTTTTTCCAGAGTGCGTCCGGCGGACCACGTCGAGCTGAGTGGGGTCGGTCGCGTTGGCAAGGTCGGCGCGAAAGGCGGCGACCAGCGCGGGGACGTCGGGGCGGGCCATGGGCTCCTCGGGCACCCCGTTTAGCCCGGGGGGCGGACCCGAGCGAGCGGGATAGGCTCGGAGGATGGCTGCTCTCGCTCCGGACTCTCTCGCGCGCTCGGTCCTCGAGCCGGTCCTTGCCGTGCTCGATGCGGCGTTGCCCCTGCTGCCGGCGGGCCGCTCCTTGTCGGTTTCGGTCGAGGAAGTCCCGGGCTTATTTCTGCTCGACGGCGATCGCCTCCTGCTGTCGACGGGGTTCCTGGGGCCGGGCATCGTGCATCCCGACGAGCCTCCTTCGCCGCTTCCACCCCTCGATCGCTGGCGTCGCGCCGCGGGCTGCGTCCTCGAGGCGTGGGCACTTCGCGTGCTTGCTGAGATGGCCGGAAAGTCGGTGGGTTCCGACTGGCGTTGGATCGGCGCGGCGGTGCACGCGGCCGACATGGTGGCCCCGGAGCTCGGGCTCGGGGTCAACGAGCTCGGCCAGGCTCTCCACACCGGGGATCCGGGCACCTTTCCCCGCGCCGGGGTCGCGGCCTGTCGCGCCTGGGTCGGACTCGGTCGGGATCCGATCGCCCAGATCCGGTACCTCCTGGACGATGGCGTGCTCTCGCCGTCGGAGTGGCTGTCGCTCGGCGCCTGGATGTTCAGCCATGTTCCAGCCTTGTTGCCAACACCGGTCGCGCGGGCCCCGGATGCCGACATCCCGCTCGAGCTGGCCGCTTGGCGCTGGGTCCCCCTGAAGGTACCCGCCCACCCGCGGGGGGGGCGGATCCGGGTCGAGGGCGACGGCGCAATCGGCGACGCGTGGGCGGTGGCGGGCCGAGATCACCGCGCGCTCGTGGGTTCTGCCGCCGGCGGGTGCCGGCTGCTGGCCGAGCCGGGGGGGCCGGTCGGCGAGTGGGTCGTGGCGAGCGCCGAGGCGTTTGGGCAGGTGATGGGGGCCCGAGGGGTGTTCTTCCGCTTCGCCGCGTCGGGTGCCCTGCAGGTCGTGCTCGCCGACGCCTTCGTCGGCCCGCTCGCGGCCGTTTCGGTGGCGGGCGAGGTGGGGACGAGCGGCGTCGCCGACGGCCGGTGGGGGGTGGCCGGTCAGTACTTGCTGTCGTTCCAAGACATCGTCCCGGTGGGGATCACGATGCACAGCCGCGGACGGCGCGACCGCTTCATGATGCCGGCCGCCGGGTTCGGGCTGGCGGAGTGGCTCGCCGCGATGTGCACCGCTCCCTGGGGATGGATCTTGGAAGAAGATCGCTTGATCCTAAGGGGAACGATGCTCGGCGGGCCGGTGCAGGTCCGGTTCCGCCGCGAGGTCGCGGCGCCCTGACGGCCGGGGGGCGGGTCAGCGGCCTCGGGTCTCCCAGTCGACGTCGGGCGCGACCTCGGCGAACGCCGACCACAACAGGCCGGTGAGGCGGAGGTCCCAGCCGCCGTCCGACGCGCTTCGCCGGCGGAGCCACGAGTTCAGGAGCACGCCCTCGGGACTCTCATGGGCAGCGATGTGATCGGGAAGCAGATTCATACGGATCAACGCTCGCTCCGAGCCATGGTGGGCCAGGAGGATCGTGCCGTCGGGTTCCACGTCCACCACCACCGCGATGTGGGTTCGGGCGTCGTCCCACTGCCCGTTGTGATTCCGGTCGTGGGTGTTGTCGAAGAACACGAGGTCGCCGACGGTGGGGATGGGGTTGTGGTGGACGAGGCCTTCGGCCTCGGCCCGGTCATAGAGCGACGCCGTGTTTCCCGTCATGGGGATGCCCGCCGCGGTGAAGACCGCCGACACGAACCCCGAGCAGTCGTCGCGAAAACCGGGGGGTGCACTGGGCCGTGCGACGAGCTCGCGGGCCGCGGTCGCCACGTCGAGCGAGAACTCGCCGAGCTTGATCGGCTCAGCGCCGGAGATGATCTCGCCCTGCCCTTCGGACGCGTCGCCGAGCTCGGCCGTGGACAAGACCGCGGGCGGACTCGGCTGGGGTGCGGGGGGGGGGGCTTGCTGGACCGACCCCCACAAACCCGCGGCGAAGCTCGCGAGGGAGAGGCCGAACACCGCGAGGAAGAACCAGGCGATCGCGGGCAGGGGGAAGGACGTGCGGTTCACGCTCCCTCCAGCGGGAAAGGGGCCCTGACGCCTCGGGTCACGGGAGCGGGGGGGCGGCCCGCATGCCGGTCGGGATCACCGGAGGGGGCGGAGCGAGGTGCTCGACGGGGTGTTGCTGCGCACAGACCCCTCGGATCTTTTCGTCGGGGAGAAAGGGGATTTGGAGGACCGGGCAGGTCGCGTTGGCCGACAGCCCGGTGTTCGCGCAGACATAGCGGCGGGCTACGCCCGAGCTGTCGAACTTTCGGGGCGGGAGGCCCTCGCTGATCGAGGCCAGCAGCCAGCCGAACAGCGGAGCCGAGACCTCGCTCGCGTGGCCGCCCACTTGGGCCGGGAGCTCGTACCCCACCCACACCGCTCCCGCATAGTCTGGGGTAGAACCGATGAACCACAGGTCCTTCTCCTCGGTGGCCGTCCCGGTCTTGCCGACCACCTCGCCGCGGTAGCCCTCGACGCCGTGTCGGCCCTTCACCGACCACCCGGTGCCGTTGGCGACCACCAAGCGCATGATCTCGCGGGTGAGCAGGGCGGCCTCGGGGGTGAGCGCCTGCTCGGTGGAGAGCGGGTTTTCGTAGCGGACGGTCCCGAAGGCGTCGACCGCCACCACCAGGGGTGACGCGCTCGCCCGCCGCCCGTCGCCGGCGACCGTCGCGACGAACCGGACCATCTCCTGGGGCGTCACTTGCCCCTGCCCCAGGGACAGGCCCATCTCGCGGGGAAAGCCCGAGGTGTCGAATCCCAGCTTCGAGGCGAATGCGATCAGCGGATCGGGCCCGCCGAGCTCGTCGAGGAGGTTTGCCGCGGCGAGGTTGGCGCTCATGGCCAGGCCGCGCGCGAGGGTGATCTCCGGCATGTACCAACTGTTGGCGTTTCGGGGGGTCCACAGGTCGGGGCCCCCGCGGTTGAAGGCATGGGGCATGTCGGGCACGCTGTGGCTCGGCGTGCGCCGCGGACGGCCGTCGGGTCCGGGCGAAAACGCCAGGGCGTAGACCACCGGCTTGAAGCTGGAGCCGGGTTGCCGCCGCATCTGCGTGACCCGGTTGAACCCGGCGGGGTCGAGCAGCGCCGTGTCGTGCGCCGCGACGAGGTGTCCAGTGGCCGGGTCGGCGAAGGCCGCGGCGGACAGCAGCGGCCCGATGCCGCGGCCCCAGACGAGGCGGTCCAGGAAGGCGACGCGCTCGGTGAGGACCTCCTCGACGGCCTCCTGAACGACCGGATCGAGGGCGGTGAACACGTCGAGGCCGGCGCCGTAGGCGACCTCGGGCGGCACCGCGGCGAGGAGCGCCTCCCGCGCGACGGAAAAGTAGGCCGGATACTTCACCTCGGGGAGAAGCGCGTGCCCCCGGGCGACGACCGGCTCGGCGAGCGCCCGGTCGACCTCGGTGCGGTCCCACCCGGACTCCGCCATCCGGCGCAGGACCCGGTCGCGCCGCGAGCGCGCGGCCTCGGGGTGTCGGTCGGGGGCGTAGTGGGCGGGCGCGGGGAGGATGGCCGCGAGCGTGGCGGCCTGGGCCAGGGTGAGGTCCGGCGCATCGACGCCGAAGTAGAGCCGCGACGCCGCCCGGAAACCGCAGACTGAAAACGTTCCCTGCTGGCCGAGATACGGGGCATCCAGGTACATCTGGAGCACCCGGTCCTTGCCGAGGTAGCGGTCTACCGCGACCGCTCGTCCCATCTCATCGAGCTTTCGCTCGAGGGACTTCTCCTTCCGGCCGGTCATCGCGCGGGTGACCTGCATGCTCAAAGTGCTCGCGCCTTGGGTGAACGCCCCTTCGTTCCAATTGACCCACATGGCTCGGGCGATTCCCTCGAGATCGACCCCGGGATGCGCGTAAAAGCGCTCGTCCTCCGCAGCGAGGATCGCGCGGAGCAGCACGGGCGGCGCCAGCTCCATCGGAAGGTGCTCGCGGATCTCGCCGTCGGGTCCGACCAGTGCGCCGAGCAGGATCGGCTCGAGGGCTAACTTCCGCGTCCACCCGTCGTTTCCGGCCGGCTGGATTCCCTCGGCGAAACGACCGCCGCGCAGGATGACTTCGCCGCTCGTCGGGCAGATCTCGCCGGGTCGAGCGGGCGGACACACCTCGGTGTAGCCGCGGGCGCGGGCTTCGGAAACCAGGCGGGGTAAGGGGAGATCGAGGGATGCCGGCGCCGACCAGAAGTGAGCGGGGAAGCTCCAGCCGGGGTGGGCGATCGCGAGGTCCCAATGGGCTTGAGACGTCTGCGCCGCCTCCTCCCGGATGGGGCGCCACCAGGGCAGCACGTAGGAGAACCACCCTACGGCGGCCACGGCCAGGCTCGCCAGGGCAGCGACGAGGAAGAACCGGCCGAAGAGGCGGACGGCGCGATTCGGCCAGGAGCGAGAGGGGGATGCGCTCATCGGTCGCCCCTGTATCTCGGGTCGCTGGGGTCCGGATGGGGCGCGGGCGCTGCTCGGACGCGACCGACGCCGTCTCCGCTCCCACCCGCCACTGCCCTCCCCCCGGGCGGCTTGGATCGCTTTGAGCTTGGTGGTACGATCCAGGCGAGGTTGCGATGCGGCTCGTCTGGCTACTTTGCTCGTGGAGTGGGTGGGCCGCCGATCCGGTCCCGGCCCCGATTGCCGCCACCGTCGCCCGCGAATGGCCGAACGCGCAGATCCTCGAGGTCGAGGACGAGGGCGGAGCGGTGGAGGTCGAGCTCCAGGACGGCGCGGCGCGGGTCGACGTCCTCTTCCGCGCCGACGGGACCTGGATCGAGGTGAAGGTCGCTGTGGCCGCTTCGGAGCTACCGAAAGCCGTGCTCGCCGCGGCCAGCCGCGAGGGCCGGGTGACCGAGGCCGAGCGCCGATCGACCCCCGACGGTCGCGCCGACTGGGAGATCGAGGTCCGCGACCGCCAAGGTTCCCGCGTGCTTCACCTCGACGATGCCGGCCGCATCCTGCGGAGCAGGGTCGAGGACGACGAGGAGGACGACGGCGAGAATTGATGGGACCGACGGGCGCCGGCGCGGGTTTCGCCTGGGCCGATGTGGCGCTTCAGCCTCTCCTCGGTGGCCGCAGCCGCGCCCCGCTGATCACGGCTCGTGCGCCACCAGCACGATGGGCCCATCGAGGCACCGGGTGCCGTCCGCGGTCGGAGCGCAGGAAGCGCCGTCGAGCGGTCCCTCCTCGAACGCGTACAGGTGGTAGCGCAGGGCACCCCCATGCCCGTCTTGCAGCAGCACCAGGTCGTAGTGGCGGGTACCGGTCCAAATATGGGCCCAGTCCCTGAAGTTGTGGTGACTCGCGTACCAACAGAGGTCCGAGGCTATGGTGACGTCGGCCACCTCGCCGAGCGGCCCGATCTGCGCCTCGAGCAGCGTCCACTCGGTGTTGGCCAGGCTTCCGACCCCTTCGTTGCGTCGCACCAGGCGCACGCACACCTGGCCGTCCGGCGACTCGAGCTGCAAGACCTCCCCGTCCGCCTGGAACGGGAGGGTCGGGTCGAATCCGCAGTCGGCCCCGGAGCCGCTTCCGATCCCGCCCGACCCGGCACCGTCGCACTCGAACTCCGACGACGGCGGGACCCAGTCCGCCGGGGTTGCGCATTCGTCGCTGTCGGGACAGGCCACCGCGACGCACTCTTCGAGTTGAACGAAACCGACCGGTCGAGCGACGAGGTCGAGCTCGACCAGGCAATCGTTCACGCCGACGATGCCATTCTGCCGCACGCAATCGACCAGGCACGCGCACGCGGCGTCGGCCTCGCAATACGGAAGCAGATCCGAACACTTTTCGTCGACGCACTCGGAGCAGTCGCCGAGCGGTGGGCCCGGCTCGAGGGTACATTCGAAAGGCGAGGGATCCACTGGGTCGGTCCCCCCGGTCGCGTCCGACCCCGCCGAACCCGAGCGGTGGCAGGACGCCGCCGCGAAGGCCACCGCGACGAGCCAGAGTGGATGGAGGGCGCTCACGTCCCGAAGGTACCACGACCGGCCCTCGGTCAGTGAAGCCGCGGCTTCTCGCCGACCCCGAGTTGGATCCTCCGCACGGTGTCGTTCCCGAACTCGACGGCATAGATATCCGTCGGTTCCCAGCCGAACGCCTCCTCGCCCCACGCGAAGTTGCCAAGTCCAAAGTTCGAGTATGGCTCGTACACCAGGGTTTCGGGCCCGACCCCCTCCGCGGTGTACCGATCGATGCGCGCCTCCGACCACCAGCCGGCGTACAGGTTGCCACACGCGTCCACCGACAGGCCGTCGATCCCGTTGCCGGCATCGGCGATGAAAACCCGCCGCTCGCCGATCGGTTCCTTGGTGAGGGGGTCGATGTCGATCTCGTAGATGTGCCCCTCGCCGGTCGCGGCCACGTAGAGGCGATCGTAGCTGCGGTTGAACGTCAGCCCGTTCGGTCGCCCGATCCCGCTGGCGATGACGTGCAGGGTGCGGGTGTCGGCGTCGTACCGCTGAACCCGATCGCCATTGAGCTCGCCGAACCACACGGAGTGATCGTCTCCGATCTCGATGCCGCTCGGCGTCGACAGCCCACCGACGAGAAGCTCCTTGGAACCAGTCTTTGGGTTGATCCGAAAAATCGCGTTCGTCGCATACTGCGCAGACGCGAGGGTTCCGTCCCACCCCATCAGCCGGAGACCGGCTTCCACGCCACTGGACGGCATAATTGGCTTGGCGTTCCCGGAGAGGTCGGTGCTCCACAGGGTGGTCGCGAAGTCGGCGCCGACGAGGTTGCCCTCGCCGTCGAAGGCGATGTCTTCGTTGGCGACCGCCGGAAAGGGCTCCGAGGCCAGGGGGCTGGCCGGCAAGTGGTCGCAGTCCACACCGGGCCGTACGGGCGGCGGTTGCGCCCTGCAGCCCGACAGCCCCAGCAGCCAGAAGCCGATCCGCATCGCCTCCGATAACCCGAGGTAGGCTGCGCGCCATGGTCGAAGCCACCTGTCACTGCGGGGCCGTCCGAGTCGTGATCGCCAGCGACCCCGCTCTGGCCCGAGGGCGACCGGATGGGGATCAACGCGCGACTCCTGCACGCTCGATCGGCGACTTCGCGCCACGGCAGGGTTGACCGTCCACCGGACCGAGCGGTACGCTGCGAGCGCTGACCTTCGCGAGCTGGCCTGGAGCTCGAACAGGCGGCCGAACGGCAACCCGGCCGGGTTCGCCAGACACCTCGCGGCGCACATCCCTGAGGAACGAGACAGGATAGGTCGCGTGGGACCCCGTCGGCCGTGGCCATCGGTGTCGGGCCAGCGGGAGGGGGCGAGGCATGGTTGAGAGAAAGTGCTTGACCCCCGCCGATTTTACGCGGGCTCGCCAGAGATTGTTGCGCATGCACTTCGAGGCGGGGGTCGGCCACCTCGGCGGCAACTTATCGGCGCTCGACGCCATGTTGGTGCTGTTCCACGAGCACCTGGGGCCCGCCGATCCGTTCATCCTCTCCAAGGGTCACAGCGCCGGCGCGCTCTATGTGGCGCTGTGGAGCGTGGGCCGGCTGGGCGAGGACGACCTCGTCCAATTCCACAAGGACGATACCCTCCTGGCCGGACATCCCCCGGCCAGGGGCGTGGCCGACATTCTCTTCGCCACCGGGAGTCTCGGGCACGGCCTGTCGCTCGCGGCGGGCACGGCGCTCGGCCTCCGGCTGCTGCGCCGGGCGGGCGAAGTGGTGTGCCTGACGTCCGATGGGGAATGGCAGGAGGGCTCCACCTGGGAAGCGCTGATCTTCGCCTGTCATCACCAGCTCGCCAACCTCACCATCCTGGTCGATCACAATGGGCTGCAGGGTTTCGGCAGCACGGCGGACGTCGCCTCGATGTCCCCGCTGTGGGACAAGCTGCAGGGCTTCGATCTCGACGTCGAGGTGATCGACGGCCACGATCCCCAGGCCCTGCGCGCTGCGCTCGCCGTGCGGCCCAACCGCCCGCGCGCGATCATGCTGCGCACGGTGAAGGGTCACGGCGTCAGCTTCCTCGAAGGCCGGATGGATTCCCATTATCTGCCGCTTAGCGAGGCGCAGTACCACCAGGCGGTGGCGGAGTTGGTCGCGCGATGAGGAAGCAGCTCTGCGATGCGCTGGTCGCCCGCGCCGGCAAGCCGGACATGGTGTTCCTCACCGGCGATCTGGGCTTTATGGCGCTGGAACCGCTGCAGGCGGCGATGGGAGAGCGTTTCATCAACGCCGGCGTCGCCGAGCAGAACCTGGTCAGCGTCGCCGCCGGGATGTCGCGGCTCGGGCTCGAGGTGTGGACCTATTCGATCGCGCCCTTCCTCTACGCGCGGCCTTTCGAGCAGATCCGCAACGATGTCTGCTTTCACGGCCTGCCGGTGAAGCTCATCGGCAACGGTGGCGGGTATGGCTATGGCGTGATGGGATCGACGCATCATGCGATCGAGGATTATGGGGTGCTGCTCACCCTTCCGGGCATGCACGTGATCGCGCCGGTGTTCGACGAGGATGTCGGATCCGCGGTGGCGCGCGCAGGCGAGGCCACGGGGCCGTGCTATCTGCGCCTCGGCCGCGGCGAACCGCCGAAGGGTTTTCTCGTTCCCGCCTACGCGCCGTGGCGATGCCTGGTGGAAGGCGAGGGCGCGGTGGTGATCGCCTTCGGTCCGTTGGCTGGCACGTACATCGAAACCGCGAAGGCGCGCGGCGCCAGCCTGTGGGCCGTCGCCGAACTGCCGCTGGACGCTTCGCCGCCGCCCGCCGCGCTGCTGGCGGCCATCGCCCAGGCGAAATTCATCTGCATCGCCGAGGAGCATGTGCGCCAGGGCGGCCTGGCTTCCGCGCTGATGCTGCACCTCGCGCTGGCTGGCGTCGCGCCCAGGCAGATCTCGCACCTCTATGCCCGCGCCCACAATTTCGGGCGATATGGTTCGCAGGGCTATCTGCGCAGGCAGGCTGGGATCGATCCCGCCAGCCTCGCCGCCGCGCTGGACCAGGGCTGACATGGCCGAACTCGACGCGTTCATCTCCTCCCTGCGTGGACCCATCCTGGTCACCGGCGCGTCGGGCTTTGTCGGCTCCAACCTGTTCAAGGCCATCGCGCGCGTGCGCCAGGACGTGTTCGCGCTGGTCCGGCGCGAGAAGAACTGGCGCCTCGCCGAGGTCAGCGACGACGTGATCGTCGCGGTCGACCTCAACGATCCGGCTGCCGCACGCAACCTGGCCCACACGCTGAAGCCCCAGACCGTGTTCGACTGCGCGGCCTATGGTGCCTACGCCTTCGAGGCGGACCAGGCGCTGATCTACCAGACCAACTTCACCGCGATCGCGAACTTCGTGGAGTTGCTGTCGGTTGCGGGCTTTGCGGCGTTCGTGCACGCCGGCTCGTCGTCCGAGTACGGCGCCAACTGTTCGGGGCCTGAGGAGGACGCGGCCTGCCAGCCCAACAGCGCTTATTCGGTCTCCAAGCTCGCCTCCGCGCACTATCTCCGCTTCACCGGCAAGCAACGGCAATTGCCCTGCGTCAACCTGCGGCTCTATTCCGTCTACGGCCCGCTGGAGGATACCTCGCGCGTCATCCCAAACCTCCTGCGCAAGGGGCTGGCCGGCACCTATCCGCCCTTTGTCGATCCCAGAACCTCCCGCGATTTCATCCATGTGGACGACGTGGTGTCCGCCTTCATCCTCGCCGCCGCCAAGATGAACCCGTCGATCTATGGCGAGAGCTTCAACATTGGCACCGGCGTCAAGACCACGATCCGCGACCTCGCCGAAACGGCCCGGAGGGTGTTCGCCATTCCGGGCGAGCCGGAATTCGGATCGATGGAAGCGCGCGCCTGGGACCTCGCCGAATGGTACGCCAACCCGGCAAAGGCGGAGCGGTTGCTGGGCTGGACCGCGAAGGTGTCGCTGGAGCAGGGGCTGCGGTCCACGTCTAGCTGGATCGCGGGCCTCTCCGAGGCCGACATGGCGGCCAGCACCAAGCGGGCCGCCGCCGCGCGCAAGCGGTCGATCTCGGCCATCGTCGCCTGCTATCAGGATGCGCAGGCCATCCCGATCATGCACCAGCGGCTGACGGAGACCTTCCGCAAGCTGGGCGTCGACTACGAGATCATCCTGGTGAACGACGGGAGTCCCGACAACAGCGCCGAGGTGATCCGCGAGATCAGCGCGAGAGACCCCCGCACCATCGGCATCACCCACTCGCGCAATTTCGGATCGCAGATGGCGTTCCGCTCGGGCATGGAATTGTCCAGCATGGATGCGTGTGTGCTGCTGGACGGCGACCTGCAGGATCCGCCGGAATTGATCGCCGATTTCTATGCCCAGTGGGAGCAGGGATTCGACGTCGTCTATGGCCGGCGCGTCAAGCGCGACATGCCGTGGCGCTGGGCGATCCTGTACAAGCTGTTCTACCGCATCTTTGCCGCCTTTAGCTATGTGAAGATCCCGGTGGACGCGGGCGACTTCTCGCTCATGGACCGCCGCGTCGTCGGCTGGCTGCTGAACTGCCCGGAGCGCGACCTGTTCGTGCGCGGCCTGCGCGCCTATCTGGGTTTCAAGCAGACCGGCGTCGACTATGTCCGGCCCGAGCGCATGTTCGGCCGCTCGACCAACAACTTCTTCAAGAACGTCGGTTGGGCCAAGAAGGGGATCTTCTCGTTCAGCGACACGCCGCTGACCATGCTGACCACGGCCGGCGTGGGGATGCTCGGCGTGTCCATCCTGCTCGCCGCGATCACCACACTCCTGAAGGTCATCGATCCCAGCATCGCACCGCGGGGCATCACCACGCTGCTGATCGTCGTGCTGATGTTCGGCTCCGTCAACCTGTTCGCTATCGGCCTCGTGGGCGAGTATGTCGCCAAGATCATGGCCGAGGTGAAGGGCCGCCCGCGGCTCGTGCGCGCCGCCCTCATCCGCAACGGCGTCGAGACGCAGCTCCTTCCCGATGGGAAGGTCGCTTGAGTACACGCGGCTGTCCGGTCTGTGGCGCACCGGCGGAAGGCGCGCCGGCGTTTCACGAGAGCAACATCGATCCGAGCAAACTCTCGGGCTTCAGCTTCGCCTCCCGCAAGACGCCGGAATTCATGGCCCATCGCCTCGTGCAATGCCCCGAGTGCGAGCTCGTCTATGCCGACGAACCGCCGGACGAGGCGGTCCTGGCCAACGCCTACCACGTCGCCGACTTCGATTCCTCGGAGGAAGCCGCTGACGCCGCCGCGGCCTATCTCCTCGCCATCCGACCGACGTTGGATGCGCTGAAGGGCCGGGGGGCCGCGCTGGAGATTGGTGCCGGCACCGGCATCTTCCTCGAGCTGCTGGCGGGCGAGGGGTTTTCCGAGCTCGTCGGCGTCGAACCCTCGACTGCCGCGATCGAAGCGGCGCCCGTCCGCCGCCGCGCATGGATCCGCGAGGGCATTTTCCGCGAAGCGGATTTTGCGCCTGCTTCGTTCGACCTGATCTGCTGCTTCATGACGATGGAGCATGTGCGGGATCCACGGGTGATCTCCGACGCCGCCTTCCGCCTGCTGCGCCCCGGCGGCGCGTTTGTCACCGTGACGCACGATTACCGCGCACCGGTCAACCGGCTGCTGGGCAAGCGCTCGCCGATCATCGACATCGAGCATATGCAGCTCTTTTCTCAGCGCAGCATCGCCCGCCTGTTCGAGACGTCGGGCTTTGCTCGGGTCGGCGTGCGCGCCTTCGTCAACACCTACGCCCTGAGCTACTGGATGCGCCTCGCCCCGCTGCCGGCGCTGCTGAAGACGGCGGCGGGCGGATTCCTGCAGGCGACAGGTGCGGGCAAGGCCAAGCTGGGCGCCAATGTCGGCAACCTGATCTCCGCGGTCTTCAAGCCGGGCTAAGGCGTGTCCGCGCGGCCGGGCGCGCGCGCGAGTTGGCGTTGCGCGCATTGGCGGCTCCTGCGCCCGGGTCGCCGCGGTACGATGGGAAGGGAGGTTCTGGTGCCCGTCGGACGCTACTGGACCGAGCTCACGCGTACCCTGGGGAGAATGTGGGCGGAGGGCGCCGAAAGTGTCGCGACGGCCTGGTCGGACGCGGAGGCGACCGGCGTGGGGCTCGAGGAGCAGCTTCGGGCGCGGTCTGCTGAGATCTGGCGAGAGCTCGTCGAGGATTGGGTCGTCAGTTGGCCGATCACCCGTATCCAGCCGGTGGTCAACCAATTCTACGGCCACGGTGCGTTCATGGGCGCCGCGCCTCAACTCTTGGAAGATCAAGCGTGGAGGCGGATTCTTGCGTTTCTCATGCCCGACGTGCATGTGGCGGCGCTCGCGGCGGTGAACAGCGGGGTGCGGACCGCGAAGCTCATCCCGATGTTCGAGAACAACCCGGTGATGTGCGCTTTTGGCGTGTGGCAGGCCGCGGCGGCCCGGGCCGATGGCGGGCAGGGGCGCTGCGATCTCGAGGGCATGGAGTGGGACGTCTTTCTGGATGGTCGATGGATCACGAAGTACCAAGCCGCTGAATCCGATCTCGCTACGGGTGCGGCCGTCGCGGCGCTGGTCGACGGGATGTTGGTGGCGCATGCGTCCACGACCGACACCGTGCAGGAGGCGTTGGGGGTCGACCAGTACCGGGACGTTCGGACGACGCCGAAAACGGGCATGGGGGGGGTCGAGGCCACCCATTGGCTCGACCTGTTCGGGCGCGCCTTCGAGCTCGCCCTTGCCCCCGACCTCGACGCCGCCATCGTCGCCATGGCGATCGAGCCTCGAAGCGCACAAACGGAACACTGTATGCGCCACACTTTCGCGGAGCCGCGCCCGTGGTCGAAGGCGATCGAGGCCTATCGGAGGGTGACGGGCCGTGCCGAGTTTTCGGTGGTCCTCGAGGTCAAGTCGCTGCGCTCCACCCCGCTTCTCCTGGCCGATCTCGTGCTGGAGCTGAACCGGCGCGGCGTGCACGTCGCGGCAGTCGGCTCGTTCCAGCTCCAGGAGATCGCCGGCGTGTCGAGACAGCACCAGCGCCTCGGACCGCGGGAGTACCCTGGGCCTCGCGAGGTCCTCTTCTTCCACTTCGCCGGTGACGTACAGGCCGCCGCTGAGCAGGGCTCCTTGCAGCGCGGACAGTCCGTCATGTTCAACGGGGCGAGCTTGATCGACGCCGACGCGCCTCCGCCGGAAGGGGGGCCGTTCGACGTGCGGTTGACCTACCGGATCCGAGACGAGGTCGTCCTGGAACTGGCCGAAGTGGCAGGGGCGCTCGACCTTCAAGTGGGGATCTACGTCCAGGAGGGCGACACCGATGCCACGGCGGCCCACTTGCTGGCCCAGCTGGTGAACGCGCGCGAAGACGTGTTCTCCCTCGGCTTTGCCTGGGGCGGACTCCGCGATCTGGCCGTCGACTTCGGGCATTCCGAGCACGATCACCGGGGCTACGGTGGACAGCGCATGCTCGAGTTCGTCGGTCGGGCCCGACAGTGGGTGACGGCCCGGGAGCGGGCCGCGGCCGCGCGCGAGCGAGAGGGCTCGGACGAATGAAGGCGTTGTCCATCCTGGTGTCCAACGACGATGGCATCGACGCTCCGGGGCTCGCGGCGCTGGAGGCCGCACTCTCCGACCTCGGCGATGTGTGGACGGTCGCCCCGGCGAGCGAGCAGAGCGCCCGGTCTCACGCGTTGACGATGCACGACCCGCTGCGCGCGGAGCGCCGAGGAGAGCGGCGCTGGGCGGTTGCGGGAACGCCGGCGGACTGCGCCTATCTTGGGCTGCTCCACCTCGTGCCGGCTCGTCC
>CANLGQ010000006.1 GCA_947490265.1 Pseudomonadota bacterium
TGCCTGTGAGTCAGGCGCCGATCGCGTACGCCGTGACGTCGATCACGAAGGTGAGCTCGTCCTTATTCCGAATCGCCCCTAGAAACGCCGAATAGGGCTGAAACCGCCAGTCCGTCTGCCGCGCTTGAAAGCGACCCGACGCCTTCAAGGTCCGGCCGTCGGCGGAGACGTTCATCTCGATCGCCGTGGTCCGAACCCGCCCGCGCAGCGTCATCTCCCCGTTCACCACGTACCGCCCGCCGCGACCGGTGCATGTGGTGCTCTCGAACCGGATCTCGGAGAACCTCGCCCGGTCGAGTTGGTTCGGCGCCCAAAAGTTGGCCGAGATCTTCGCCTTATCCGAGGCGGAAACGCCCCCGAGGTCGATCCCGGCCTTGGCCCGGTAACCCGGCGGGTCGACGCGCAGTCCCGCCACCGGCACCGTCACCGCAACCCGACAGGCCGCCGGATCCGCCGGATCCCACACAACCGTGCCCGACCAGCCGGTGGCCCCGATCGCATGATCGTGAGCGAGGGTCGCAGCCAGCGTCGCGGGGTCGCGCAGCACGATGACGAACAGCGTGCTGGCGGGCGCGTCGATCGCATACGAGACAGGCTCTCCGGCGGCGGCGGTTCCCAGGAGTGCGAGCCAAGAAAGGAGCGGGATCATGGTTGCCTCCCGTCCCTTTCCTAAGCACCGTTGTGGATCAGGCGCGCTGACGCATCAGCCCCTCTTGAACGCAGGATGCGACGAGGTTTCCGGCGCGGTCGAAGAACTGGCCGCGCACCAGCCCGCGGGCCCCACTCGCCGACGGGCTCTCGATGCTGTACAGGATCCAATCGTCGAGCCGGAACGGCCGGTGGAACCACATCGCGTGATCCAGGCTCGCCACCTGCATTCCCGGCGTGAGCCAGCTCACGCCGTGGGGCTGCATCGCCGTCGTCAGAAAATGGAAGTCCGACGCATAAGCCAGGAGGTACCTATGGACCCCCGGATCGTCGGGCAGGGGACCGCTCGCCCGATACCACACATGCCGGGTGGGCGCGCGGCGGTCTGGCCGGAGGGGATCGTGCGGGTTCACCGGCCGGATCTCGATCGGCCGGTCGGCGACGGCCTGGGCCCGCAGGGGCTCGGGGATCTTCGGGGCCACCCGGCGAGCCCGCTCGGTCTCCGACTCGAGCCCCTCGGGCCCGGGCACCGACGGCATGCGATCCTGGTGCTCAAAGCCGGGTTCCTCGGTCTGAAACGACGCGGCGAGGGTGAAGATGGCACGGCCCTTCTGAATGGCCACCACCCGCCGGGTCGTGAAGCTCTTCCCGTCGCGGATGCGATCGACCTCGTACACCACCGGGACGCGGGCATCGCCCTGCCGCAGAAAATAGCCTTGCAACGAGTGCACGGGCCGATCGGCCTCCACGGTCTGCGCCGCTGCCGACAACGCCTGCCCGACCACCTGGCCCCCGAAGATCGCCCCCCAACCGAGATCCTGGCTCTGGCCGCGGAACAAGTCGACCTCGATCCGCTCGAGACGCAGCAGCTCGAGGAGCTCGCTCAAGACGCTGCTCATTCGGTCCTCCGGTAGGCCCCGGTGTCTTTCAGGGCGCGCAACGCGGTGAACACCGCCAACGGGCCGCCGCCCGAACCGGCTCGGATCGCGGGCGATCCGGGGCGCAAGAAAGGGTTCGTGGCTTGCTCTTCGCCAATCGTGGCCGGAAGCGAGCAGCCTCCGGCGGACCGAGTGGCCTCGACGCGGGCGATCCGGGCGAGGAGAGCCTGGTTGTCCGGCTCGACCGACGCGGCAAAGCGCAGGTTGTCGAGCGTATACTCGTGCCCGCAACACACCGCGGTTCGCGGCGGGAGCGAAGCGAGCCGCAGGAGGCTGTGGAACATCGCCTCGGCAGGGCCATCGAACAGCCGTCCGCAGCCGCCCGCGAACAGGGTATCGCCGCAAAACAGTGCCCCGTCGTCGCCGGGGATCCAGTAGGAGAGGTGCCCGTTCAGGTGCCCCTCGGTGCGCATCACCTGGGCGGTGAGCGGGCCGAGCGCTACCCGATCCCCCTCGTCGACCGACCGGGTGAGGCCGGGAATCGTACCCAACCCCACGATCGGGAGGGTTCCCGCGAGATCTCTGGCGATCCCCAGGTGGTCCGCGTGGGTATGGGTAATCCAGACCTGGGTGGGGACGAGCCCGAGCCGCTCACAGGCCGCCAGCGCCTCCCGCGCACCGGGCCCGTCGATCAGCGCCACGTCGGCGCCGGCGACCGCGATCCACACGAGGTTGTCGGTTCCCGCCGGGACGGCGTGGATCGTCAGTTGCCCCCCGCAAGCGGTCCACGGGGGGATCGGCGCGGTGACGGCGTGCATGGCTACCAGTGCGGGGGGGGCGCGTCTTCGGTGGGGGCCGACGCGATCACCGCCTGCACCTGGCTGAGGTCGGCTCGCAGCCGGTCGATCTCGGCGCGGAGACCCTGCACCACCTCGTCGAGCTCCTCGATCCGCTTCTCCTGAAATGCATACAGCACCTCGATCTCGATGAGCCGTTCCTCCACGACACCCTCGCTTGCGTTAGTCAGCCGGTTCCGCCAGGAGCCGGGCTTGGTCGATCCCATCGTAACCGAGGAACAGGGGAACCTCGAACGCGTTCGCGTCATGCTGGAGGAGCGCCCCCCCGAGATGCCCCCGAAGGAAGCGGGGATCGTGGCCGAGCTCGTGCGGCTTCGCGAAGAGGTACACTCCGCAAAGGAGGAGGATAAACCGTCTCTTCTCCAGCAGTACGATCACCAATGGGCGCTCCTGTCCCAGCTGCGGGTCGCGCGCGGCGAAGCCGGCCAGGTCGACCCGTCGTCCCCCTACTTTGGGCACCTCCAGGTCGTCGAGGAGGCCCGCCCCCGCGACGTGTTCCTCGGCAAGGCCACCCGGATCGAGCAGGGGATCCGGATCGTGGACTGGCGGAACGCGCCCATCTCCAAGATCTTCTACCGCTATCAGCAGGGAGAGGAGTACGAGGAGCTCCTCGGCGGGCGCCCGGTGGCCGGCCAGGTCTTGATCCGCCGCACCGTGGGCATCACCGCCGGGCAGCTATTCCGTGTCGAGGCACCGGAGGGCAACTTCGTCTCGGAGGAGGGCACCTGGGTGCGCGAGGCGCGCGCCCGGCCGCGCCTGCTCGGCGGGGAAGGGAGCTCCGCCCGCGCGCATGCGCTGGGAGCAGGCCACGAACGCCGTCTCGGCACCGATCTGGCCGGAGGGCGCCGCCGGGCCTCGAAGCACCTCCCCGACATCGCCGGGCTGCTCGACCCCGAGCAATTCGCGTTGATCACCCGTCCCTCCAGCGGTTTCGTCGTGATCCGCGGCGCAGCTGGATCGGGCAAGACCACTGTAGCGCTCCACCGCATCGCCTGGCTCGCCTACGACGATCCCACCGTCGATAGCGAGCGAACGCTGTTCATCGTCTTCTCCCCCGCGCTTCGCGAGTACGTGGCCCACGTGCTCCCCGCGCTCGGCATCCACCGGGTGGCGATCCGAGACTTTCACGGCTGGGCCCACCAGATCCGGCGCCGGCACTTCCCCCGACTTCCCGCCGCGATCCGCGAGGCCACCCCCGAGGTGGTGACGCGTCTGAAGCTCCACCCGGCGCTCCTGCTCGCCATGGAGCGCCACATTACCCGGGTCGTCGCACCGCCCACCGCAGAGAGCGCGGTCGACGACTGGATCTCCACCATCACCGGCCTGCCCCAGCTCGAGGCCGCGCTGAGCGAGCTCGATCCCGAAGCGTTCACCGCCGCCGAGCTGGTTTCCGCGGTGACGTGGAGTCGGGATCGCGCAGAGGAGCTCCAGGCCTGGCTCGAGGACCCGGAGGAGGAGGTCGAACCCGCGCTCGACGCGGAAGACGAGGCGCTGCTCCTCCGCGCCCATCAGCTCCGCGCGGGCCCGCTGCGCGGCCGCAAGGGGGGCCCGCTCACCTTCCGCCACATCGCGGTCGATGAGGTGCAGGACTTCACGCCCACCGAGATCCGGGTGTTGATCGCGTGTCTCGACGTCCACCGCTCGATCACCCTGGCGGGAGACACCCAACAACACGTGATGAAGGACGCCGGGTTCACGTCGTGGACGGCGTTTTTCGGCCACCTGGGGCTCGAAGGCGTTGCGGTCGACACCCTGCGGGTGGCCTACCGGTCGAGTCGCCAGATCGTAGCATTCGCCCTAGCACTTCTCGGAAGCTACCGCGAAGACGAGGAGGCCCCCCTGGTGACGCGGGAAGGCCCGCCGGTCGAGCTGTTCCAGTTCACCGACACGGGCGCCGCCGTCGCCTTCCTCGTGGAGGTGCTGCGCCAGCTCCAGCGCGACGAACCCCTCGCGAACATCGCGATCCTGTGCCCGAACGCCCAGGTCGCGGGGGTGTGGGCGGCCGGACTGATCGACAGCGAGGTTCCCCGGGTGCGACGCATCGAAGGGCACGAATTCAGCTTCGCCCCGGGCATCGAGGTCTGCGAGATCGAGCAGGTCAAGGGCCTGGAGTTCGACTACGTGGTCCTCGCCGACGTCAGCGCGACCTGGTGGCGCGAAAGCTCCGCCGCGCGCCGCACCCTGCACGTAGGGGCGACGCGGGCGATCCACCAACTGTGGCTCGTCTCGGTCGGAGCGGCCTCGGACATCGTGACCGAGGCGCTCGGGTAGCCGAACCTAGCGGTCGAACACAGCGCTTGTGATCGGTGCTGGCACGAGGCGCCGTGGGGTTTGGGGGGGCGGCGAAGCCAGCCCCACAGCGGGTTTGCAGGGGCAGGGCCCCTGCGAGGCGCGCGGATTCCGACCGGTCGGAACCCGTGTGCCGAACCACTAGAGTTGCTGCGAGTAGAACTCGATGATGGCCGCTTCGTTGAGCTCGAAGGGCACGTCGCCCCGGTCGGGCGCGGCGGTGAGCTTGCCGGTCATCTTGGCCGGATCCCACTCGAGCCACGAGGGCTTCGGCAACCCGGCGGTCGCTTCGACCGGCTCGAGGACGAAGCTCTTGGTCCGGCTCTTCTCGCGCACCGCGATCTCGCTCCCGGCCTTCACCGAGAAGCTCGGCCGGTCGACCCGCTGCCCGTTGACCTGGATGTGACCGTGAACGACGAGCTGGCGCGCTGCCGCCATCGTGCGGCCCAGACCCAGCCGCCAGACGAGGTTGTCGAGCCGCGACTCGAGCAGGACCATCAGGTTCTGGCCCGATGGACCCTTGAGGCGGCTCGCCTCGGTCACGTAGCGCTTGAACTGGCGCTCCAGGATCCCGTAGTGCCAACGGGCCTTTTGCTTCTCGGTCAACCGGATCTTGTAGTCGGACGGCTTCGTCCGACGGCGCGTGCCGTGCTCACCGGGTGGAAACGGCCGCGCGAGAGTAGCGGCTGTCGTCAGTCCGGGAAGCACCACGCCCACGGCCCGGCATCGCTTGAGCCGGGGTCCACGATATCGAGCCATTGTCTGCTCCTGTGGGTGCTGGTTGAACGCGCTCGGGGGCTGATCAGTACGATCGTGGGCCGGACGCGCGGCTCGAGATGAGCCAGGAAACTACTTGACTTCGCGATGCACCGTGACACGGCGCAGGAAGGGATTGTACTTGCGACGCTCGAGGCGGGCCGGCGTGTTCTTCTTGTTCTTCTCAGTCGTGTACCGGCTCATGCCGGGAACGCCGGAGTCCTTCTGCTCGGTGCACTCCAGATGGATACTCTGGCGGGCAGCCTGCTTCTTCTTGGCCACGTTTCACCTCTCCTCGACGCTCGCAACGCGGGGCCCGCCTCATTAACGACCCGTGCGCAGAAGTCAAACGAGCCCGCGTGGCGTAGAGTGCCGCCGTGCTCCGCGTGCGACCCGTCACCTGGGAACTCCCCGGAATCGACAATGAAGAGGGGGTGATCTGGCTCGGCTGGATCATCCGCCTGCGATGGGTCGCGATCGTGGCGCAGCTGGTCACCGTCTCGCTCACGTACCGCTTGCTCGACTCCCCAGGAACCACCCTCCCGATCCTCGGCGGCGTCATGGGGGGCCTGGCACTCGCCAACGGGCTCGCCACCCGAGCGGCGCCCCGGATCCGCCCCTTCCCCCGCGAGGCGCTGCTCGCTCACCTGTCGCTCGACGTCGTGGCGCTCACCGCGTTCTTCGGCCTCGCCGGTGGCCAAGACAACCCGTTCACCGCGCTGTACTTGATCCACGTGGCGATGGGGGCGCTGATGCTCCCGGCCCGACTCGCCGTCGCGCTCAGCGGGCTCGTGCTCGCCTGCTATGTGCTGATCCTGTCGGTTCACCTGCCGCTCCACCTCGATCGCCACCTCCTCACCGAGGCCGCCCTCACCCACCTCGGCCGACTCATCAGCTTTGCGATCACGGTGATCTCGGTCACCGGCTTCGTGACCGGTCTGACGCGCAGTCTCCGGGCGAACAAGCAACAGCTCCTCGACGCACGGGAGCGCACTGCCCGGGTCGACCGACTGCGGGCGGTCGGAACCCTGGCCGCTGGCGCCGCGCACGAGCTGAACACCCCGCTCGGCACGATCGGCCTGCGCATCCGGCGGGTCGGCCGCCGCCACGGCGACCCGGACACCGAGGCGGACCTCGGCGTCATCCGGACCCAACTCGACCGGTGCAAGGCGGTGGTCGATCAGCTCCTGGTGGGCGCCGGCGACCCGAGCGCGTCGGGGCTCGAGCGCCGGTCGCTCGCGCTCCTCGTGCGAGAGGCCATTGGGTTGTGGGCCAAGGGCAGCTCGATCCCGGTGGAGCTCACCGATGCCTCCGATGGCCTCGCGATCGAGGTGCCGCGCATCGCGTTCGGCCAGGCCCTGATCAACCTGCTCGAAAACGCGCGCGAGGCCCAGACTGAGCGTGGTTCGAACCAGGCGATCGCCGTTCGCGTCGGCCGGGAGGGCACCCACGGCGTCGTCGAGATCTTGGACCGGGGGATCGGCCTCCCCGCCGACCCCGCCCGGGTCGGCGACCCATTTTTCACGACCAAAGACACCGGGACCGGACTCGGCGTCTTCGTCGCGCGAGCGGTCGCGGATGGGGCCGGAGGCGGGTTGAGTTACTTGAGCCGCGAAGACGGACCGGGAACCATCGCCCGTTGGTGGTTTCCCGAGAATCAACGGAGGGCACCATGAACGTGCGGCCGGCACTGGGACCGAAGCGACTGCTCATCGTGGATGATGACGACGACTTTCGCACCTCGATGGCTCTCGAATTCACCGATCGAGGCTACCAGGTCCAGGCGGCCGCCGACTCGCGGGAGGCGCTCGGGATCGCGGCCGTGCATCGTCCGCACTACGCCGCCATCGACCTCCGGCTGGGCGGAGAGCGAGGCCTCGAGGTGCTGCAGGAGCTGATCCAGCGACAGCCGGACCTCGTGGCGGTGGTCCTCACCGGCTACGGCTCGGTGGCGACCGCGGTGGAGGCCGTCAAGCTCGGGGCCCGCCACTACCTGACGAAGCCGGTCGACCCGGATCAGATCGAAGCCGCCTTCGATCGCTCGGAGAAAGGCGATCCCACCGTCGAGATGCCGGCCCAGCCGCCGTCCCTCGCCCGGCACGAGCGCGAGTACATCGAGTACGTCTTGGCGACGACGGGGGGCAACATCTCCGAGGCGGCCCGCCGCCTGGGCCTCCACCGCCAGAGCCTCCAGCGGAAGCTCCGGAAATACCCGCCTCGTCGATGATCGTCCTCGTCCTTGCCCTCTCCTCCCCCGCGGTCGCGGGCACCGGCTGGCGGCCCGCGGCCGGTGCCGCGTTCGGCCGCGGCGGGTTGCTCACCGAGTCCGCTCGCGTGGAACCCGACGAATTCGCCCTGTCGCTCACCGGGATGCTCGCCGACGGCGAGAACGAGGCGGGGCTGGCCCTCGTGGGGTCCGGCTCGTTCGCGTGGGACAACCGCCTGCGGGTCGACCTGTCGGTCCCGGCCTGGCTGTTCGCTCAGTCGGGCGACTTCGCCGGGCCGGCGAGCGGCGACGCGTCGCTTCAGGCGATCGTCCCGTTTTCCCGCGGGTCGGTCGCCGCAGCGGTGATCCCCCGCATCGGCCTTCCCACGGCCACCGACGCTGCCGGGCTCGAGGCCGGTCCGAGCGCTGCGCTGCTCCTGGCGGTCGGCGGCGGCGACCGGCTCGCGTGGGCCGCGCACGTGGGCCCGGTCCTGGCCCCCCAGCGGACGCTCCCGACGGGCGCGGAGACCGGGTCGGGCGTGGCCGTCGCCGGGGTGGGAGCCTTCGCGCCGAAACCGGCCTTTCGGCTCGGCCTCGAGGCTGCCGCTACGGCGGGGATCAACGCCGCTTCGAGCGCGGACCTGTTGGCCTTTGCCCAGGTCCGGCAGGACCGGGGCCTCGCGCTGTCCGTTTCCGGAGGGCGATCCCTTGGCCCCGCCTCCCCATCGAGCCGCTTGGTG
The DNA here is from genome assembly GCA_947490265.1 of Pseudomonadota bacterium. Lineage (GTDB taxonomy): Bacteria > Myxococcota_A > UBA796 > UBA796 > CANLGQ01. The sequence goes on from CANLGQ010000006.1 coordinate 8,375, forward strand.
GCCACGATCTCCTACACCCCCGAGCGCGAGCCGGCCGATCCCGACCCCGATCGCGATGGGATCGCCGAGGCCGACGCCTGCCCGAATTCTCCCGAAGATCTCGACGCCTTCGCCGATACGGACGGTTGCCCCGAGGCCGACAACGACGCCGACACCCTGGCCGACACGACCGACACCTGCCCCGACGCGGCCGGTCCGGCGAGCACCGGGGGATGCCCCGACACCGACCTCGACGGGCGCCACGATGGCACCGACCGATGCCCCACCCTGCCGGGCCCGATCCGGGAGCGACCCGACCTCGCGGACGGCTGCCCCAAGAGCGCGTGGGCCACTGCGAAGCGGATCGAAGTCGTCCGTCCGGTCCGCTTCGACCTCTCGGGCCACCTCACCGATCCGGGGATCGTCGCCGAGCTCGCCGCCTACCTCGTGCTGCACCCCGAGCTCGGTCCGATCGAGGTGGGTGCCCACATGGCGAGCGGGTGGTCGGAAGAGGAGGCGCTGGGTCTGACGCGGGTGCGGGCCGAGCGGACGGTGGAGGTGCTGGTCCAGTGCGGGGTGTCCGGGAGCCGGCTCACGGCGGTGGGATACGGCACCACCCGCCCGATCGACACCAACCGGATCCCGTCGGGACAGGCGCGGAACGAGCGGATCGAGTTCCTGCTGCCCGCGGGTCGGACGCAGATCCCCTAGCCCGGGCGCTCCACGACGAGCGTCACCCCCTGCCCGACCCCGACGCACAGCGACGCGGCCCCGAGGGTGGCGCCCACCCGCTGCATGACCCCCAGCAGGGTCACGACGATGCGCGCGCCCGAACACCCCAGCGGGTGGCCGAGCGCGATCGCCCCACCGTGGAGATTCACCCGGTCCTCCGCGAGGCCGAGCTCGCGGATCACGCCGAGCGACTGAGCGGCGAACGCCTCGTTCAGCTCCCAGACCTCGATGTCCCCCACCGACAGCCCCGCCCGCTCGAGCGCCCTGCGCGTCGCGGGCACCGGCCCGAGCCCCATCACCCGCGGATCCACCCCCGCCGCGGCCGAGACTCGGATCCGGGCGAGCACCGGGAGCCCCTCGGCGCGGGCGACCTCGGCATCGACCAGCAACAGCGCGGCCGCCCCGTCGTTGAGCGTGGAGCTGTTCCCCGCGGTGACCGTGCCGCCGGGGCGGAAGGCCGGAGCGAGCCTGGCAAGTCCCTCCGCGGTGGTGTCGGCGCGCGGCCCCTCGTCGCGGGCCACCACGGTGTCGCCCTTCTTCCCGCCGGGGAGCACGACCGGGGTGATCTCGGCGTCGAACCAGCCCCGCTCCTGCGCGGCGAGGGCCTTCCGATGGCTGGCGGCCGCGAACGTGTCTTGGTCGAGCCGCGAGATCCCGAGCTGCTCCGCCACGTTCTCCGCGGTCTCCCCCATTTGTTCCAGCGGGAAGCGAGCCTCGAGGCGGGGGTTCGGGTAGCGCCACCCGAGTGAGGTATCCCAGGCGGTGAAATTGCCAGCCTTCGGCTGTTGGGGACCGCGCGGCATCGAATAGGGCGCCCGGCTCATCGACTCCACCCCGCCCACAATCACCCGCCGGGCATCGCCGGCGCGGATCGCCCGGCCTCCCGCCACGATCGCCTCGAGGCCGCTGGCGCACAGGCGGTTGAGCGTCACGGCGGGGAGCGCGTAGGGAAATCCGGCGAGGAGACTCGCCATCCGGGCGACGTTGCGGTTGTCCTCCCCGGCCTGGTTGGCGCAGCCGAGGAACACCTCGTCCGCCGCGCTGGGGTCGACGCCGGCGCGCCGCACGACCTCGGCGAGCGCCACGGCGGCGAGGTCGTCGGGGCGGACCCCGGCCAACGCCCCTTGAAACCGGCCGATCGGCGTTCGGACCGCAGCGGTGATCACGGCTTCGCGCATACGCTCGCCTCCCCGGCCCCGACGCTAACACCCGGCTCCAACCCGCGCCGGTGGCGACAAAAGGCCCCGGGCAGCGACCCAAACCGGCTCTTGACAAAAAAAGGGGGTGCGGATCGCGACAGTTCTCGGTTAGTTGCGCAAACTCAAATTCGACCCCCGTGGAGGAGACACCCATGCGCTTCAACCTGCTCGCCGCAAGCGCTCTGCTTGTGTTCGTGGCCTGCGAAGAAAAGAGCACCGATACCGGCACGACCGCGGCGGACGCCGACACCGACACCGATGCCGACACCGACACCTGCGGCGACACCTCGTGTGACACCGGCACCGGTTACGAGAGCCCCTACTGGGAGCTCGGCTACATCGCCTTTTCCTTCAACATGGGTGTCGATGCGACCGGCAGCGTCGTCTCCGTGGGCAGCACCTACTATGGCGAGACCATCGAGCCCAGCCTGACCGTTCTCCTGCTCTCGGCAGACTACTTCGACGGCAGCTCCGACGAGATCTGCGGGATCGATATCCCCATGACGAGCGCCACCTTGCTCCCCGCCCCGATCGGCGCGAACTACGCCTCGTGGGACGTCGATGCCGACGCGGCCGCGGTGGTCGATGGCTGCGCCGGCCTGACCGAGGGTTTCTACGGTTACAACCCGGTAGATGCCTTTGGCACCGGCGTGTACACCGTCTCGGTCGGACCGTTCGATTCCAAGTTCTGGGCGAACTACACCAGCGGTACCACCGCGGACACCGACGTCGGGGGATCGGTCGTTTCCCCGCTCTTCGGCTATACGAGCACCACCGCGGGCCTGGAGTTCCCGGTTGACACCATGGCTTGGGCGCTGGACGCCGCGGGCTACTACGACTACGACGGAACCCGGCTGCTGCCGGCCGAGGTCCCGAACCCGCTGGGCGGCGTGAACGCCGGGTTCTATTACGGATCGACCCTGGCCTACTCGCTGTACTAGCCGGTCGGCCGGATCGAACGAGCGGCCGCCCCTCGGCGGCCGTTCTCTTTTTTGCGACGGAGGGGCACATGAAGGTCGGAGTCATCGGCGCCGGGACGATGGGACACGGCATCGCCACGGTGTGCGCCACCGCAGGCATCGACGTGGTGCTGGCCGACGCCGACGCGGCCGCACTGGCCCGGGGACTCGCCAAGATCCGCGCGAGCCTCGACAAGGCGGTCGAGAAGGGCAAGCTCGACCCGGCGGGCCGGGACGCGGCGCTCTCCCGCGTCTCGGGGGGAAACCTCGCCGACGCCGCGGCGAACGCCGACCTGGTCGTCGAGGCGGTGCCCGAGCGGCTCGCCTTGAAGCAGGACCTGCTGCGGCAGGTCGAGGCCGTGTGCGGCCCCGCGTGCATCCTCGCCACCAACACGAGCTCGCTCTCCGTCGGGCAGATCGGCTCCGCCCTCGCCGACCCCGGCCGGGTGATCGGCACGCACTTCTTCAACCCCGTGCCGGTGATGGCGCTCCTCGAGGTCGTCGTGTCCGACGCCACCCGGCCCGACGTGGTGGAGCGGGTGCAGGCTTTCGGCCTCCAGATCGGCAAGGAGCTCATCACGGTTCGCGACACGCCGGGCTTCGCCACTTCGCGGCTCGGGGTATGCCTCGGGATGGAGGCGATCCGGATGGTCGCGCAGGGGGTCGCGTCCGCCGAGGACATCGACAAGGCGATGGTGCTCGGGTACCGCCACCCGGTCGGCCCGCTGCGGCTCACCGATCTGGTGGGGCTCGACGTGCGGCTGGCGATCGGCGAGTACCTGTCCCGAGAGCTCGGCAATCCGGCCTTCGAACCGCCGGCGTTGATGCGGGAGATGGTCGCCCTGGGGCGCCTCGGCCAGAAGTCGGGGCGCGGGTTCTACGCGTGGCCGACCGCGTAGGCCCTGGCGGGTCGTCGCTTCCCAAGGCAAACTCGGATCGATCCCGGAGAACGCCGTGCACACTGCCTGGCTCGCTGCGAGCGCCTTCCTCGGGTCCGCGGCCTGTGTCGCCGAACCCGAGCCCGGCGACGGCCCACACACGCCGGTCGACACCGGCACGCCGACGCACGACACCTACGAGCCACCCCCGCCAGCGCCCTGGGAGGTGAGCTACGTCGCGTATCGCTTTGTGTTCGGCACCGACCCGGAGGGCGTCCTGCTCCCGGTGGAGGGCTACTTCGGCACGCTGGCCCCCACGTTCACGGTGTTACTGCTCTCCGATGGCTACTTCGCCGGCGACGCCGACGAGATCTGCCACCTCGACATCCCCCTGGAAGGGGCCCGTCCGCTCCCGACGCCTCTCGGCGCGAACTACGCCTCCTGGGAGGTCGACGCCGATGCCCTCGGGGTGGTCGACGGCTGCGCCGGTTTGACCGAAGGTTTTTACGGCTACGACCCGGCGGACTTCTGGGGCACCGGCGTCTACACGATCTCGATCGGTCCGTTCGACGCTGAGTTCTGGGAGCCCTACACCACCGGCGCCACGGGAGGGACCGACTCGGGTGGGTCGGTCCAGGACCCACACTTCCCGAGCGCGCCCACCACAGAGCCGAGCGGATTCCCGGTTTCCACCGCCGCCTGGCCGCTCGACGCTGCGGGCTACTACGACTACTACGGCAACCGGCTGCTCGCGGCCGAGGTTCCGGCCCCCGGCGGCGGGGTGAGCCCCGGGTTCTACTACGGCAGCACGCTCGGGTACGCGCTCTACTGAACCCCGCCTGGTGAATCCGAAGGGTACATCCGAACCGTCTCGGAGTCCGCCCCGTCGGCGCGGAGCGCGATCCGGGTTCGCATCGGCCGATCCGCCACCCACGCGGGGGCCAGCGGGAGCCAGTCGAGGGTGACCCCGCTGGCGTCAGCCGTCGCGCGCACCTGCCCGATCGCGTGCCCCGACTGCCCGTTGACGTCGATCACCCAGCGTGAAACCGCCGTACCGCTGAACGGGCGGGAGAGGTCGGGCAACGCCGGCGAAAACGCCACCCGGGTGACCGGTTGGGCCACCCCGGCCTGGACGACCGCGATCTCCTCGAGCTCGAGCGCCCCGTCGGGCCCCCGGCGGAGCGCGTAGTCGAGGGTGCGAAGCGCCGACGTCTGGCGCGCATGCACCCGCGCCCCCTCGACGGAGACGGTCCAGGCGAGCGACTCGCGACCACCGCTCCGCATGGCGTGGACCGAGCGAAAACCGTCGCCCTCGGCGGCAGTCTCCCAGGAGCCGATCGCGAAACCACCCTGGGCCTGGACGAGCGCGAACTGGAACGGGACGAGCCCGAGGAGGCGCTTGATCTTCCGCTTCTGCCCCCCAATCTCCAGAGTGGCATGCGACAGCGCCGAGCGGGCGGAGACGTCGAGCACGGCGAGGAGCTGGTCGCGGCTGTGCCCAAGCGTCGGTCCGTTGCGCTTCGCGGCCGGCTTTCGCGGCATCGGGCCCCGGACCTCGGCGGCTGCCGGCTCGCCGTCGGGGGTCGTCCAGGCGACGCGAAGGTCGAGGCGCCGGCCATCCGATCGGTCGTCCACCGCCACCGACGCCGCGTGTCGGAGAACCGGCAGCTCCGGAAGCCAGGTGTCCGGGGCGTCGAGGTCGACCGTCGCGATCTGCTCGAGGGTCCCGCGGCGCGCCTCCTTCACCACCCACCGGGCACCGTCTGGCGTGGAAAGGCGGGCGAGCTCGTGCATGTCCCAGGCCGGGTGATCGGACACGAGCACGATGTCGAGGTCGTAGGCCGCACCCCAGGCGAGAATGGGCAGGACCGGCACCGCGCTTTGCGAGGGACCGGTGTACGAAACCGCCGCCGGCAGGGACGGGTAGGCGATCGCGCGCTCCGCCGGCTCGATCACCGGACCCCGGGCCAGGTAGCGGGTCACGGAGCAGGCGGTGAGGAGCGCGATCCAGGCCGACATCCCACCCGGATTAACCGGTCGACAGGGTGCGCGGCGCGGGTGATGGATCGCCCTTGCCGAGGGCCCCATGCTGACCATCGCCGGTGTCGAATTCTCGTCGCGACTCCTGGTTGGAACTGGAAAATATCGCGACTTCCCCACGATGGCCGCTTGCCACGCCGCCACCGACACGGCGATGGTCACCCTCGCGCTGCGGCGCGTCGACCTCGACGCCCCGGCCGGCTCGAACATCCTCGAATTCATCGATCGCACCCGGATCCGCCTGCTGCCCAACACCGCGGGCTGCTACACCCCGGAAGACGCGATCACCACCGCCCGGCTCGCCCGCGAGCTCCTCGAGACCGAGTGGATCAAGCTCGAGGTGATCGGCGATCCGCGCACGCTGTTCCCCGACGCCGAGGGCACGCTCGAGGCGGCGCGCCAGCTCGTCAAGGAGGGCTTCGTCGTGCTGCCCTACTGCATGGACGATCCCGTGTTGTGCGCCCGCCTCGCCGACATCGGATGCGCCGCGGTGATGCCGCTGGCCGCGCCGATCGGGTCGGGCCTCGGGATCCGGAACCCCTACAACCTGATGATCATCCGGGAGACGGTGCAGGTGCCGCTGATCGTCGACGCCGGGGTCGGCACGGCGTCGGACGCCGCCGTGGCGATGGAGCTCGGCGCCGACGCCGTACTGCTGAACACCGCGATCGCCGAAGCGAAAGACCCGGTGGGGATGGCCCACGCGATGCGACACGGCGTCCTCGCCGGCCGCCTCGCCTACGAGGCCGGCCGGATGCCCCGCCGCCTGCACGCCTCGGCTTCCTCGCCCCTCGACGGGGTGCTCGGCCGGTGATCCCCCGCCTGTGGGTGATCTCGCCGGACGATGGACGGGATCTCGCGGCCGGGATCGCCCGGTTCGGAGCCCGGGGGGTGCGCGGCCTGGTCTTGCGGGAGTCGCGCCCGGTCGCCACCGACGTGGCCCGGGCGCGCGCCGCGGGGTTCTCTCACGTCTTCGCGCACCAGCGCGCGCCAGACGCCGCCGTGAGCGGGGCCGATGGCGTGCATGTGCCGGATGGCGCCCCTCCGCCCCCTGGAGCCTGGGGCCGGTCGGCCCACTCGCCCGCGGCTGCCCGCGGCGCCCTCGCCGCCGGCGCGGCGTACGCCTGGCTTTCGCCCTGCTGGACCCCGACCTCCAAGCCAGAGGATCGGCGTCCACCGCTTGGAATTGCCGGGCTACTCGCCGCAGGGACTGGCCCGGTGCTGGCGCTCGGCGGGGTGGACGCCGCGCGCCTCACTGCGCTGCTCGCGGCCGGCGGCTATGGCGCCGCGGTCCTCGGACATTGGTGGGACGACCCCGACGCCATCGCGACGCTCGTGGCGGCGGCTCAGCCGCCGTAGCCGACGAAGGGGAACAGATCGTGCTCGTAGCAGGCCCCGTCGGCGATCTCCTCGCAGGAGGAAGCGCCAATGCACCGGCGTTCCTCGTCGAGGGCATCCTGCTTCGTCTCGTCCTCCCAGTCCTCGTACAGCGCCTCCTCGCGGATGCAGCTGTCCTCGCACTGCGCAAGCGCCACTCGCTGAGTATCGAGCTCCTCCCCGCACTCTAGGAGCTTCTTGCACGTCGCCTCGCACCGCGGCACGCAGCCCTCTCCGAGCGCGATCAGCACGGCGACGCCCAGCAACTTCGCTGCCTTCCCCACCGAACCTCCGACTTGCACTAGATAGGGGCGCAGTAGCCTTCGGACGGCTCGAGCAGCGCGCAGCTGGCCTGGGGCCCGCGCTCGGGCGCCTGGGCCCACACGCACTCCATCCAGAACGCGGCCTGCCGCTCGTTGGTGATCGCCGGCTGATCGCCGCCCCGGTACGGGGAGAACGGGTCGTAGGTGCCGAGGTCGCCGGTGTTGGCCAACGCGTCCTGGCACACGTCGATGCATTCGGCGATTTTCTTCGATTCGTCGATTTGACCGGTCGAAACGTCGCATTCCGAGTCGGAATAAACGTGATTACAGGTATCCTGGCAATTGTACCCGCAGCCTACTGCCCCGACGGTCGCGACGATCAGCGCGCCGCGGATCACCGGCGCCCCGCGGCCACGAGGAGCGCCCGCCACTCGGTCGGCGACCACCCCCACGCCACGTGGGCCTGCTCGGTGGAGCCCGCGCTGAACGGGGGCGCAGCCACGGTCGGCAGCCGCGGGCCCTCAGCCTTCCAGCGGGGGTTTCCCGAAGGCGACTTCTCTAGGCTCTGGTCGTTCATGCCGACTCCGCTCTGGCCGGGCAGGTATCCCGCCGACTCCGGCCTGTCACCGCTCCGCTGCCGCGACCCTTCCGTTGCGCAGCCCGAACCCCACCGGGAGGTGGGGGGCCACCGCCTCGGGGTTCTCCAGTTTCCACGCTCGCGAGGAGAAGATGTCGGCGACCCTGGTGCGCACTCGGGTCGACTCCTCCTTGGGGTCGGCGAGCACGGTCTCCAGCGCCGATCGGGACGCTTCGTCGGACGAGGCGATCAGCACCTCCACCGCCGCGTAGCGCACGCCCTCGTCGAAGTCGGTGAGAAAGGGGGCGGCCACCGGCGCGCCCCTGAGGTGCCGGCCGTCGGCCAGCCAGACCAGCAGCTGTCGCTTCTTGTCGGGCTTGAAGTCATCCTTCTTCCGCTCCTGCTCGAGGAGCTGAAGCACGAGGCCGACGGTCTGGTCGATCCCGTCGAGCTCGGCGAGGAGCCGAAGGGGGATGCTGACCTGCCGCGCCTTCTTGAGGTGAGCGCGCAGCGGTTCGACGACCGGCTGGCCGATTCGAACGAGCTGATCGTAGACCGCCTCCTTCTCGTCGGAGTCCTTTAGCTGGTGCTCGAGCCGCATCTCGAACCGCGACAGCAGCGCAAGCAGCCCGACCGGACTGCCGTTCTGGGCGAGCCACCGCGAGGCGGCTTCGCGCTCCTCCGGCTGCTCGGCCTTGTCGGTCAACGTGCGTTGATACCGTTGGATCTTCTTTTCGTCGCTCAGGAAGAAGTCGAATACGCCCATCTGCCCCGTCCGCCGGCCAAGCTACGCACCCGCAGCGCGCGCGCAAGCCCTTGCTTGACGCGGCTCAGGGGCAGACATAGAAAGGCTGCGCCTGCGGAAGTGGCGGAATTGGTAGACGCGCTGGATTCAGGGTCCAGTGTCCAAAAGATGTGGGGGTTCGAGTCCCCCCTTCCGCATCCTCTGGATGCACACGTGCGAACGCTGCGGAACGACAACGGGCGGCTCGACCGCGCGCGGAGCGACGTGGCACCGCGGCTGTTTCATCCCGGGCGCCAGGCGATGCGCTCGCTGGCGATCGCCGCTGTCGTGTCGCTGACGCCGGCGAGTGCGTTCGCCAAAAGCGGCGCGCGGATCGGGCTCGACGTGGAGAACGGCTTTCCGATCGATGGCGCGCTGTCCCTCGGCGTCGGGTTCGGGCTGAAGGTCGGCTACAGCATCGGCTTCGGCCTCGGGCGGGCCATCCCCGAGCTCGGGTGCGCGTACTACCCGGCACAGACCGTCGTCGCCCCGAAGGCGGGCGGCGCCCTGTTCCTGGGCAAGGGAGTCGAGGGCGGGGTGTACATGCACGGGATCGTCCCGTTCGCGCCTACGTTCACCGTCGGGGCCACCGGGTTCGACGCCGGCGCGGCGCTCGATTTCACGTTCCTCCCCCGCGTCGACTTCGGGTTCCACTTCGGCGGACAGTGGATCGGCGACACGGACGAGACAATCGACTCACCCGACGAAGAGCTCGTTTTAGGCGGCCACCTCGGCGTGCGGCTCGGAAAGGCGTCAGACGAGGACTAGGCCGAGGAACAGGGTATCGGCGTCGAGATCGGGGGATCCGTGACATCCGGCCTCCCCGCCGCGCAGGCCCAGTTGGGCGAGCTGACCCTCGTTCTCGCGGTGATCGATGCTGCAGGTCGAGAGCGCGAGCACCCCACCCGGAGCGACCGCGGCGGCCGCATTTCGAAGGATCGCCGCCACCAGCGCCAGGAGGTCCGCACTCGCCGGGGGACCGAGGCGCACCTCCGGGTTCCGCCGCCAGGTGCCCGAAGCGGAGCACGGGGCGTCGACGAGGACCAGCGGGAAACCCCGACTCGCCTCGCGCGGCAGGACGGGCGTGCCGGCCCCGTCCCACGCGAACGTGCGCACGTTCTGCCAGCCGGCGCGGCGCACCCGGCGGCGCAACTGCTCCAGACGCCAGGGCGCGACGTCGGACGCACAGACCGCGGAGCGCCCGCCGAGCCGACCCGCCAGTGCGAGGGACTTGCCGCCCTCCCCGGCACAGGCGTCCCACACCGGCCCTTTTCCGATCGGGAGGAGGTCGACCACCTGCTGGCTCGCGAGGTCTTGCACCTCGAAGGCCCCGTCGCGGTAGCCCTGGGTCGTCGAGATCGGCCGCTGCCCGCGCACCGCCAGCGCGAGGGGCGATCCCCGGCGCACGGCAAAGCCCTCGGCGCGGAGCGAGGCCTCGAGGCCGGGGACCTCGTCCGCCTTGCGGGCGCGGATCCACAGCGGGGGCGCCTCGTCGAGCGCGGCGAGGAACCGCGGGAGGTCGCTGCCGAAGCGGCGAACCAGCGGTTCGGTCCACCACGGGGCAACGCCGGCGGCGGCCACCGCCTCGGCCGGCGAGCCTCGGCGCCACGCCGAGCGATCCGGCGGGTTGTCCAGCGCACGCCAGAAACCAGGGATATCCGCGATCCGTCGGCGCACGTCGGCCAGGTCGGCCGCGAACCAGCCGGTCGGATCCCGGTGGGCCGCGAGCCAGCCCGCGGTGCGCGCCGCCGCCCCCACGGTGAGCCACGCATCCGCGCTCGCCGCGGCGGACGCCCCGGACTCGCGGACGAGCTGTCCGACGATCCGGTCGAGGGGCCGCGGGTTCGCCAACCAGCGCTCCCAAGCCCGGCGCGCCAGTCCGCGACCGTCGATCACGGCTGGAGGTACCCCAGTTCGATCAGCTCCTGCCTCATCTCCGGGCTGTATCCGGCGACCGCGACCCCGGTGGGCACCGGCACCCACACGAGCTCCACCGTGGCGCCCCAACCGGCATCGCCAACGGTGAGGAACGGCGTGCTCGCCCGCGAAAAGTCCACCTCGGCGGGAGCCGGGAACACGGCGACCCCGTTCCCCTCGGGGGGAGGCGCCGCCCCGTCCGCCAGCAGCAGGCCCCCCACCTCGAGCTTCTTCGTCGCCAGCCGGAGCTCGAGCCCCGCGGGGTGCCGTGGATCACCGGTTGGACGAACGTAGATGGCCGGAGGCAACTCGTTTCCTTGCCGTTGGACCATCCTCGCGACCCCGTCTACTACCACCACCGGCGTGCCCGCATACTCGCCGCGCGGGTCATACGCGTGCCAGGCGTCGGCGATCCCGCCCGGCGCGGAGAGAGAAAGCTCACTCTGTAGGATGTTCCTGCCGTTCTGGACAACGACCCGCCAGGCGGGGACGACCTCGCGGCCGAGCGCGGTCGCCATCGCCGCAGCCCACGCTTCGGTCGGCCCGCTGCTCTGGTCGGTGGCCTCGCCCGGATCGGTCCGAAGGTCGTAGAGACGCTGATCTCCGCCGCGTTGCCACCACTTGTGCCCGTCGGCCACGACCCCCCACCCATCGAGGCTGGGTCCGTTGCCGGCCGGGCCATACAGCGGGCGCCCGAACGCCCGGGGGCGATCCGCGTCGTCGCCGCCCCAGATCGCTGGAACGAGGCTCTTTCCGCTGCGGACCTCTGCAGGCAGGCCCAGGAGTTCAAGCACGGTCGGGGTGATGTCGAGCAGACTGGCCTGGGCCGCAAGCCGGCCGGCTTGCACGGAAGGTCCCCGCACGAGGAGCGGGACCCGGAGCAGCTCGTCGCCGAAGGCGTGCCCATGCTCGAAGGCACCGTGATCCCAGAATTCTTCCCCGTGATCCGAGAACACCACCACCGTTGCGTCGGGACCCATCGCCCCGATCACCCGGGCGACCTCGTCGTCCACGACGCGAATGTTCTGATCGTATCGATCGAGGACGTACTGTTTCACCGCCTCGAAATTGGCACTTCCCGGCCTGACCTTCATCAGCTCTCGCCGAGAGGTTTCCTCGATCTCGGCCGGCCGCGCGCCGGCGAAGAGCGTGCGGTACGGGTCGGGCTCGTCGTAGGGGATGTGGGGCTCCATCAGGTGCATCATCAGGGCCACGTCGCGGTCGCGGTGGCTCCCGATCCGCTCCAGCATCAACTCCGTCACTTCGGGGGCCGCCTTCTCGTGGAAGTAGTCGTAGCGGCTCCAGCCGGCGTGCATGTCGAACGTCTGGGACAGGAAGGCGTTGGTGACGACCGCCTCCGTCTGAAAGCCGGCGTCCGCCAAGCGCTCCGGCAGGGGATCGACCTCGTACCACAGCTCGGGCTCGGCGCCGCTGAGCACGGCACGCGCGCTCGGGAGCGTCCAGGGCGCGACGGTGCGCGCGTCTTCGAAGACCGCCGCGTGCTTCGCCCAGCCGTCGAGCTTCGGCGTCGTCGGGCGCGCGTAACCGTACGTCCCGACGTGATCCCGGCGCAGCGTATCGATGAACACGAGCAGCAAGCGCTTGGGGTGCTCGCTCGGGGTGTACAGGACCGGCTCTTCGAGAAAGACATAGTCGAAAACTGGGTTGCCACCGGGCTCAGTTGCCAGGGTGACGGTGACCTCCTGGTTGGCCCACCTGGAGAGATCGGCGCGGATCTCGCGCCAAGCCTCGACCTCGAGCGGCCACCGGCCGACCTCGGTTGCGCTCCCGGCGACGTCGACGCGAAGCACGAGCGACGCACCGTCGGACGAAACTCCGGCGTGGATAGCTGGAGGAAGAACGGTTCCGCGCGTGACGAAGGCCCCGCTGCTCGGCACGCGCACCGGCCACGACACCGACGCCGGCGCCGGCAACAACAACCCGGTGTGCGACGACTCGTCGAGGGTCAGCGTCCGGAACACGAAGTCGGTCGAGGACAACCCGGAAGCGCCCTGGTTCAGCGCGTTTTCCATCGCTGTGGCCTTGTCGAACACGAGGTCGATGGACGCCGGATCCGGCGCGTCGGCCTCCGGCGGCGTGCCGACGTAGAGGTACTCCCGATCGAAGGCATACTGACCGGGCGTCCGCACGGTCCGGTTCTGCTCGAACTCCCCATCCGGGCCGTACACGTGCAGGCCCGGCGGGGCGTAATTCCCGAAGATGTGCGTGCCGCGCTCGCGCATCGGGAAGAGGTTGCTGTGCACCGGGAGGGGGATCTTCCAGACCGCCGCAGACTTGGCTCCCTTGTCGCTTCGGAACGAACCCACGGGGTGGAACCGCTCGGGGGCCGGGGCGCCACCGGGCCGGCTCGAGGCCGGCACCACCACCGTTGCGATCGATCCGCGCCGGGCGAAAGGAAACGCGGTCGGGGCGTAGGGCACGGGACGCGTCACGACCGCCGGCGGCGCGTCGATCGGGGGATTCGGAGGGCCGCCGGTGCACGCGGCGAGGACCAGGAACGGAAGCACAGCGGCCTCGGGATGGCCCCATCCGATAGCCCGCCGACGCGGACGACGCTAACGGGACAGGATCGGCCCAAGTTCCGGAAGCTGGCGAATCAGGCCCATTGCCCGCAGCTCCGACAGCGTGGCGTCGCTGAGCAACGCCGACGCGCCGGCGCCGTCCCCCGACTCGCGCCGGATGGCAGCGAGCAGGCCAAGAAACAAGGACGTGGACGCGGGACCGAGCAAGCGCTCGCCCAACGAGCCCGCCACCGCCAAACCCTCGGTCCGCAGCACCAGGAGCAGGCGCACCGCGTCGGCCTGCGGCTGCACGTGCCGCGCGGACGCCCCGGTCATCGCCTCCGCGAGCAGGGCCTCCGCCTCGCCGTGCGCCCCGTCGAGCACCCGCACCAGCGCCAGTCCGGTCAGCGCCCACGGTCCGCCCGGACCGGTCTCGATCCCGGTGAACCACCGGTTGGCACTGGCGAGATCGCCGTGTAGCAGCGCGGCGAGGCCCAGGTTCACCCGCGCCCCGATCGCGACCCGGGCCGGCACCCACCAGCCCTGGGCCAGGGATCGCAGCAGTTCGGCGCCCGCCACGGCTTCACCGGCCTCGAGGCGCTGCAGCGCCACGGCGAACCGATGGCTCGCCGCCGACTCTCGGGTGGCCAGCAGCAGCCCGACCGCGGCCGCCGCGAACGGAGCGCCCGCCCAAGCGCTGTGCAGCGCGAACGACGCACCCACCCCGAGCCAAGCGAGGGACGGTAGCAGGAGGAGCACCGGCGGGGCGAACACCCAGGCGTGAACCGGCTGGCGCTGCCGACCCCGCCCGTCGACCAGCGGCGGGCGATCGGCAGCGTTCCACCGTTCCATCCGGGCGACCACCGCCCCCAACAGACCGAGCCCGAACATGCCGACCGCGCCCCCGGCGGTTGCGGCCCAGGCCGGTCCACCCAGGGCACGAACGGTATAGCCGGCGGCAATTCCAAAGGTGAATCCCGCCATTCCCCACGACGCCACCACCAGCGCCCAGCCGCGGGCCGGGCGAGACTCGATCGGGGGGTGGAACGGATCGCTCACGGGGTGGCCGCCGCCGCGGCGAACGGCGGTTCGTGCCAGCCCAGCGCCAACGGCCCCAGGCGCTCGTGGAGGACGTCGACGTGGCGCCGCACATCGCCCCGGAGGATGGCCTCCGCGTACCCGAGGGAGGTGGCGGTCATCGGCGGAGGAAGCGGCGCCGCGGCGATCCAGGCCTGCTGAAGCTCGTACGGCGCCGCCTGCCAGGCCGCGCGGAGCTGCGGCCAATACGGCCCGATGGCGAGCAGAGCCACCTTCTCGGCGCGGGAACCGGCGTGAAACACGTCGGCAATCTCCTTGTAGACGAGCGTGCGGTCGGCGATCGAGAGCCGAAGCGGGGCGCCGCCCTGCGCTTCTCGGCACAGCGACACGTACCTGAGCCACCCCTCGATGTCGACCTCGGTCAAGGCGAGCCCCTCGGCGTCATCGCTTGTCCAGATCGACAGCGCCCGCAGCTCGAGGTTCCACAGATCTTCGCGATCCGAACCGATGACCCCCTGCCCCTTCCCGGCGAGCCACACCGCGGCCCCCCGCCGCTCGGCGGCCTCGAGCCCGAGAAGCCCTTCGAGCGTGTTCCCCGCCCCCGCCACCGCCGAGAGCCAGGCCCGCGTCCCCTTCGGATCAGCTTCGAACGAAGCTCCGACCTCGCGCAAGACCAGGAGGCGATCGCCGGCGTTCAGCTCGCGCGCGGACAGCCGGACCAGGTAGCGCGGGACGATCTCCGCCTCGCCGCAGGTCAGCCGGTCGCCCGCCGCCACCGCCAGCACCTCGTCGGGGCTCTTGCAGGCCGGATCCGGCTTGCACGCCGTGAGCAACGCCATGAGCCACACTGCGGCACCCCCGGCGAGATCTTACCCGGGAGGCGAGCCGGCGCCGAGCACCCAGTAGGGGCTCCCCGCGAGCTGCGTCTTGAGCTGCGTGATTTCCTGGGCGCGCAGCTCGAACGTCTGGGGTTGCTGGGTACGCGGATCGGCCTGCGTCGCGAACCACCGGTCCCCGCTCTTCGTGCGGTGCAGCAGGAGCCCGCGCGGGTCGTCGTACACGAGGACGAGATCGGAGGGATTCAGCTTTTTGGGGCCCTCCTCCTGGGGCGGAGCGGGGGGAGCTTCGGGAGCCGGCGCGGGCGGCGGGGCGGTCTCCTCGAGCACGGACTGAAGCTCCCAGCGGACCTCGAGATCGTGGATGTCGCGCAGCTTGCCCTCGAGGTGCTCGCGGGCGGCGGCGCGGTTGGCCGCCCCCTGAATCAGCTCGGTCAGCGAGGCCTTCAGCGCATCGCGGCCCTTCCAGTGGGTGGAGACGACCTGAGCCACCAGGGCGTCGATCTCGCTCGCGACGTCGCTCATCCACACTCCTGAAGACGCTGGACACGCCACCCTGCGCGCGCGGTAGATTACACCCTCCGTCCCCACTCGGCACGCCCATGTCGTTCCTCGACCAAATGTCCGACGTCCAACGCAGCCGGTTCGAATCGCTGGCTGAGCCGTTCACCCTTCCTCGCGGTCGGATGTTGCTCCGCCGGGGCGAGCCCGGGGGCGACATCTTCCTCGTCCGAAGCGGAACCCTCGAGGTGGTGGATACGCGAGTTTCTCCTGAATTGATCCTGGCAACCACCAAGGCCGGCGAGCTGATTGGCGAGCTCTCCTTCCTCAACGACGCCCCGCGGGCCGCCGACGTGCGCGCCGCCTCCGAAGTGCACGTCCTCCGCTGGGCGCGCGACGACATCCTGGCCCTCACGCGGCGTGACACGGCGTTTGCAGCTGAATTCTACACGTGCCTCGCCCGGGTGGCGGCCGATCGCGCGCGGCTCCTCGCCGAGGGCCAGTCGGCCCAGGGCCGCTCGCGCGGCGGAGGAAGCGACGCCGAGGTCGCCGGGCAGGAGGCTCGGCCGATCAGCGAGGGGGTCAAGACCGACCTGGTGCGGCTCGAAGGGCGGCTCCGGAGTGACCCGGGCGACCAAGACGCCGCGGCGAGCGTACGCACCGTGCTCGACAACCTCGAGAGCGCGGTGGCCAAGCTTTTCACCAGCATGGAGGCCCCGCGGGCAGACGCCACCGCCCGGGCGATCACCCGGGAGCTCAACCCGTATCTGGTGCGGTCCGCGCTCGCCGAGCGCTGCCTCCGACGCCCCCAGGGCGTGGTCGGCACAGCGGAGATCCTGGCCCATATCCTCGTGAATCACGAGTCGGGCGACGGGCGACTCGGGGAAATTCTCGACCGATGGCTGCTCGACCGCCCCACCTTCGACGCGTTCCGTCGGGTGCGTGCCGACGTTCCGGCAGCGGTCGTCAGCGGACTGCCCACGCACCGAAATCGGCGGATCCTCGTCGTGAACGCCGGCACCGGGTCGCTGGTGGCGCGCCTCGGCGAGCTGATGGCGTCGATTCCCACCGTGCTCACCGTGGTCGACCAGAGCCGGGATGGCTTGGCCCTCCTCGAAGGCAGCTTGTCCGAAACCCGCGGCATCGAGCTCCAGCCGGTCCAGGAGAACCTCGTCGCCCTCGCCACCGGTCGCGCTCGCCATGTGTTTCCCCCCCAAGATGCGGTCGTGCTCCACGGCCTCTTGGAGTACCTCCCCGACCGCCTGGCGATCTCGCTGCTCCGCGTGGCGCGCGACGGCCTCGCCCCCGGAGGCCGCATCACGGCCACGGCGCTCGCCCCCACGCCCGACGAAACGTTCGTCGATCGCCTCCTCGGGTGGCCCACGCTCCGGCGAACCACCGCGGGTTTCCAGCGACTCCTGGCCGCTGCCGGCGTCGAGGGCGAGGTCACCCTCCATGGCCCAGCCCTCCTCGTGGCGACCGGGGCGTTGCGGTGATCTCCGCCGCGTACTAACCTCCCGCCGCAATTGCAGTGCCACGGCCACCGGCCGGGCACCGGAGGAAGCCCGCGTGTTCACCGTCGCTGTCGCCCTGCTGATCGCCTGTGGCGGGGCTGAAACCCCCGAGCCGACCCCCGCCCCGGCCCCCGTCGCCCCGGCGACCCCGGAGACCCCGACGCTGACGCCGGAGGAGCTCAAGGGCTCCGCGGAGAACCACACCCTCGTCCCGTCGCCGGTCGAGACCCAGAATGCCCTGAAGGCAGCGGGGATCGAGACCAAGCTCGGCAGCCTCATCCCCGAAAGGCAGTTCGACCTGAAACAGTCCGACCTCGACCACATCGCGATCCGCACCGGCGTGATCCTGTCCGACATGCTGCTCACGGTCACGACCTCCGAGAAGCCCGTGCTGGTCGATCGGCTGAAGTCGATCCGCACCGGTCTGGCGTCGATCAATGGCGGGCCCGACATCGACGCGCAGCTGCTGAACACCATCGACCGGGTCACCGCCGACGCCGTGACGCGCGACGAGCTGCTCAAGGAGTTCGACGAGCTCTCCGGCGCGGTGATCCCCGAGCTCGAGTTCAACGGAAATGCCCGGGTCGTTCCTCTCATCCAGGCCGGTTCGTGGCTTGGCGGGGCGAACCTGGTCGCCAAGGCGGTCAAGGAGAAGGGCAACCCGGAAGGCGCCTCGAGCCTCCTGAAGCAGCCGGCGGTGGTCAAGTACTTCCTCAAGTACGTGAAGACCGAGGGAGCGGAGAAGGCCCCCGCACAGGTGACCCAGAAGCTCGACGAGTCGCTCACCACCCTCGACGGGTTGGCGAGCAAGGCCGAACCCTTCGTAGCCGCCGACATCGACAAGGTGATCCAGGTCACCGACGACGTCCTGGCACTCCTGTGAGGAACGGTATGCGCACCTTGGTTGCAACAGCGGGCGGGGCAGCGCTTTTCACCGGACTGGCCTGGGCGGGCACCCGCGAGGCCGAGAGCTGCCTTCGGGCGAAGGTCTGGGAGGGCTATGCCGACGGATGGGGCGTTCGCACGCTCACCGCCACGGAGCTTGCCTCCGGAAAGACCCGCAACTACGTGGTCAACCTCTTCAAGGGGAATCAATACAAGATCCAGACCTGCGGCGACGACCACGTCACCAACCTCGACGTGCTGCTCTACGATCAGGCGGGCACGGTCCTCGCCCGCGACACCACCACCGACCGCCAGCCGGTGGTCGAGTTCACCCCCACCGAAACCGGCTCGTACTATGTCGTGCTCTACGCTCGAGAGCTCGCCAAGCCCGAGGCCGGGGTCGCGATGGCGGTGGTGTACAAGTAGCAGCCGGTGCTCACCGCCCAGCTCGAAGATCGCTTTCGCGAGGCGCTCGGCGGGCGAGTCGCCCCGGACCGAAACGAGGCCGTTAGCTTCGCGGCGAGCTTTGCCGGAATGCTGGCCCGGGTGCTCCCCGAGGGCCCGGTCACCGACAGCGCGCGCGACGCGATGTCGCGGGCCATCGGGGCGCGCAGCGGGCTCCCCGTGGCGGAGATCGCGGTGCTGCTCGACCTCGCGCTGGCTCCCGAGTCGCGGGCCGCGGTCTCCGAGGCGGATCTGCGCGCCTTCGGATCGCGTTTCGGGGCCGCCGAGGAGGCTGCGCTGCGCAACGCGGTGCAGGAGGAGCTCGATCTGCGGGGTTTCGGAGATCGCTATGGCTCAGGCGAGGCGCTGCTGCTCCTCGACGCGCTGTTCGCGGTGTGCGCCGTCGACGGGGTCATCGATCGGGCCGAGATCGGTCGGCTCACCCGCGCGGCCGGCGAGCTCGGGATCGACCCGCAGCTCATCGGGGCGTTGTTCCGGAAGCACGACCGGAGGCGGCACGACGGCACCCTCGACTGGGAACTGACCGAGGAGCGCTACGCGGTCGGCCGGTCCACGAACGCCGACATTCACCTGCCCGACCCGCAAGCGGCCGAGCGCCACGCGGAGATCTTGAAGACCGGCACCTCGTGGCGGGTCGTCGATCTCGGGAGCGGACGCCCGACCCTGCTGAACGGCACGCCCATCTCCGCGGCGCCGTTCGCCCCCGGCGACGAGCTGCGGATCGGCGGACACTTGCTGGTCCTCGCGCCCGGCGGCACGACGATCCACGTCAGCGCGCCCACCGCCTTCTCCGCGCTCTCGGTCCGCAACCTGGACCGAAAGATCGGCCGCACTACGCTCCTCGACAACGTCTCGTTCACCGTCTTCACCGGCGAGGTGATCGCCGTGGTCGGCCCCTCCGGGGCCGGCAAGACCACGCTCTTGTCGGCGATCACGGGGAGCGCGCCGGCCGACGACGGGGACGTCGTTTTCGACGGGCGGAACTTCCACGACCAGTTGTCCCTGGACCCGTCATTGGTCGGAATTGTGCCGCAGGACGACGTGGTTCACGCCGAGCTGACGGTGGAGGAGGCGCTGGCCTGGGCCGCGCGGTTGCGCACGCCGCTGGCCAGCGAAGACGAGATCCAGGCGAGCGTCGAGCGGGTCCTCGTCGAGATGGACATCGTCCACATCCGGGGGTCGCGGATCGGCGACGCGGTTCGCCGCGGGATCTCCGGAGGCCAGCGGAAACGGGTGAATGTCGGCCAGGAGCTGCTCGGGCGGAGCACCCGGGTGCTCTTTCTCGACGAGCCGACCAGCGGCCTCGACCCCAACACCGCCCAGGAGATCGTCGGCCTGGTTCGCCGGCTCGCCGACGACGGTCGCATCGTGTTCCTGGTGACGCACGACGTGAGTCCCACGATCCTGGCGAAGGTCGATCACCTCCTGGTGCTGGCCCGCGGCGGACGGGTGGCCTGGTTCGGACCTCCCGAGGAGGCGCTCGCGTACTTCGGCGTCACCAGCGCCGACGGCATCTTCAGCCGGCTCTCGGAAGCGGAGCCCGAGGAGTGGAGCCAGAAGTACCGCGACGGGGCCGCGTTCCGAAAGTTCGTGCGGACGCGCGAGCACCTGCTCGGCCTCGACGGGGTCGACATCCGCCGCACCGGGGGCAAGCGCCCGCGAAGCGCCAACCTCCGCCACTATCTCACCCTGACTCGGCGTTATGCTCGAGTCAAACAGCGCGATCGAGCGGGCCTGGCGGTCCTGCTCGCCCAGCCGCCGTTTCTGGCGATCGCGATGTGGCTGGTGTTCCGGCACGTCGAAGCCTCCGTCCTGTTCATGCTCGCCCTGTCGTCCTTGTGGTTCGGGGCCAGCGCGTCGGTGCGCGAGCTCATCTCGGAACGACCGATCTGGCGGCGCGACGCGAGAACCGGCGTCGGAACCCTCCCTTACCTCGGCGCAAAGCTCACCGTCCTTGGCGTCATCGCCACCCTGCAGTGCTCGATGCTCGCGACGTTGAATTGGCTCATGCTTGCCATGTACACCGAAGATTACAGCTTCTCCCTGCTCAAGCTGGCCGGCGTGGCCAGCCTCACCGGCTGGGTGGGCATGGCGATGGGGCTGCTGCTGTCGGCGGTGTTCGCCTCGTCCGAGGGGGCGGTCGGCATGCTCCCGCTGCTCATCATTCCGCAGATCACGTTCGGCGGACTCCTCGTCAAACTCAAGGATATGGGCTGGGGATCCGCGCTCATCGCCTGGTTCATCCCGGTTCGCTACGCCTTTGACGCGCTGATCCGCACCGGCGAGCGCCTCGATCGCATCGATCCCCGAACCAACGACCCAATCCTCGAGACCACCGCGTCCACCCTGTGGCAATTCGGATTCCGAGCCACGACCGATGTGAACGACAACGGAGTGCCTCCGCTCCTCATCGTCGGGATCATGATCGCTTTCTGCGCGTCCTTGCTCACCGCCACGGCGATCCTGGTCCACCGGAGCCGGGCAAGCTAGGGCTAACGACCCCGGGAGACGAGATGGGCGATCTGCTGGTCAAGGGCGCCGACGTGCACGACGGACGGATCACGCGCCTCCGGGTTGCCATCGAACGGTTGCCCGAGCGGGTCATCGACCGCGCGCTCGCGCTGCGATTGCTGGCCGACGGACACTCGCTGATCCCCTTCGACGGGCACCGCATGGCCGCGCTGCAGCGGGTGGTCGTCGGCGAAGACGAGGCGTTCATCCGCAACGACAACGAACCCGTGAGCGCCGATGCCGTTCCGCCTCTTCCTCCTGCTGGCTAGCTGCGGGCACCGACCGCCCACGACCGCCGAGCTCAAAGCCCCGCCCTCGCTCCCCGCTCCCCAGAGTCGGATCTTTGCCCGCACGGCCGGCACGCCGAGCGACCCCGCGGTAGCTCGCCTGGTCGGCGAGGTTCGATGGGATGTGGCGCTGGCCGGCGCGGCAGGGGGACTGGGGGTCGAGGCGTCGGTCGGGATCTCGACGTATCAACCCTGGGAGATCCGAGAAGCGGCATGGCGAGCTGGTTATCCCGTTCCGGTCAGGCAGGTCCGCGCCTGGACCACCCCGAAGGGAGGCCCCCCGCCCGCGGAGCTGCTCGCCTGGCTCGAAACGGTCGACGAGACGACCGACGTGGGGCTCGTGCGCGCGCGATCCCCGGAGAGCGACGCGTGGGTGGCGCTCGCGGCAAAGCCCCGGGTGTCGCTGCCGCCGTTCCCCCGGGAGGGACGCGTGGGCACCGAGCTGCGGTTCCCCGCCCAACCCGGTTTTCGAGTCGTCTGGAGCGACCCGGTCGGGGGCCTGGGCGAGGCCACCCTCGACGCGGAGCGGGTGATCGGGCTCCACACGATGGGTTGCTGGCTCCTCGACGTCCGAGACGACCAGGGCATCGCGGCCCGCTTCCCCGTTTGGGCCGGGATGGCGCCCCCAGACGTCCGGCTCTATGAGCTGCCGGGGCTCCCCTCCGATCCACTCGCGCGGGCCGAGGCGCTGCTGGCCGAGTTCCGCGCCACGTCGGACCGACCGGGGTGGACGGCCGATCCCACGCTCGATCTGATCGCCGCACGCGGGCTCACCGAGCCCACCGCCCAGCTCGCCTCCACCCTGACCAAGCTCGGCTACGACGCTGAGAAAACCGGCTCGTGGACGTGCGATGCCCCCTCCCTCGAGGAGTGCCTCGACGAGGTGCTGTGGCGCCCGGAGTCCCGTCGCGTGGTGCTCGCGCCGCAACGGCTGACCGGCCTGGCCTACGAAGCGCACGACGGCGGCGTGCGCCTGTTCGGTTTGGTTGCGCCGGAGTAAGGCGCCGACATATCGTAGGCGAGCAGGCGGAGGATCGATGCAGCACCGGACGCGCGGAGAAGTCGGGCGAACCGAGATCCTGGTCGCAGTCGCCGTGCTCGCCGTGCTGACGCTGATCATCGTGCCGGTGATCTGGAGCGTCTCCCGCAACGCGCGGCGGGCCGAGGTGCCGCTCAACGTGGAGGCGATCCGGATGACGGAGATCAGCTACCACAAGGCGTTCACCGAATACCTGTCGGCGGACGCCGCGCCCCGCCCACCGCACGCGGTCGACGCCGACGCGGTGCCGTGGGTCGCGTCCGATGGCTTCCGCCGGCTCGGGTGGGCTCCGGCCGACGCCGAGGTGCGTGGTTCCTACAGCGTGACCGCGAACAAGAAGGGATTCACGGTACACGGGGCGTGCGATGTCGACGGCGACGGTCACCGGGCGCTCTACCAAGCCGACACCGACCACGAGGCGACTGCGACGACCGACAATGGAGTTTACTAGCGGGAGGACGGTCAGCGGGTGGCAAGCCGGCTTCGTAGGGGCTGCCGGTCTCGCGTTGGCTCTGGCGGGGCGCGATCCAGCACCGGGCGCACCGGGCGCGGCGGTCACCCTGGCGAGCGCCGCGTGGGTCGTGGCAGGCTTCGAGTACGAGCGGGCGGAATCGGGCGAGCGGGTGCGCCGCGCGGCCGAAGTCGCCGGTCGGCTGGACCCCACCTGGTCGGTTCCGTGGGTCTATGGCGCGATGATGGCGCGTCGCCTCGGGGCGGGCGCCGACGCCGAAGCCTTGCTGATCGCCGGAATGTCGATCCGACCCGACGACCCCACCCTCCCGGCGCTGCTCGGCGCGATCCGATGGGCCGATCACCAGGACGCAGAGGGGGCCGCGCGCTGGGTACGGCGCGCTGCCGAGCTGCCGGGGGTTCAACCCGACCCGGAGCTGATCCGCCGCGCCCTGGAGGCGGAGTGAGGGCGGCGATCGCGCTCGGGAGTTCGCTCGGCCCCCGGCGCCGCATCTTGGAGCGAGCGGTGCAGCAGCTCGCTGCGACGCCCGGGATCCGGGTCGAGCGAGTCTCGCGCTGGTGGCGCACGCCGCCGATGCGCGGTGGCACGGCGCGCGGCTGGTTCCTCAACGGGGCGGTGAGAATCGAAACCTCCCTTTCGCCCGATGAGCTCCTGCACCGGTGCGTGGCCCTCGAGGCGGCGTCAGGGCGGCGCCGCGCCCGCCATTGGGGCGATCGAACCCTCGATCTCGACCTCCTCCACGTCGAAGGCGTCACCGCCGACGGCCCACACCTCGTGCTTCCCCACCCCGGCATCGCGAAGCGCCGGTTCGTCCTCCTGCCGCTGCTCGAGGTGTGGCCCGACGCCCGCGATCCCCGAACGGGAAAGCGCTGGGCCGACGGTGGCGAGGCACCCGGACCCCGGCCGGTGGCGTGCGGCGTGCAGCAAGGGACGCGCTGGACGCGCGGCCCCCGCACCGATAGCTGACTGAGCCTTCATTCAGGGTGCGACCGGCGCCGATGTCCGACGTCTCCACGCGCAAAGCTGACAAGCGAACCCTCATCACCGACGCGGCGATCGACGTGTTCGCGGAGCGCGGCTTCCACCAAGCTCGGGTGAGCGACATCGCGCGACGGGCCGGAGTGGCCGACGGCACGATCTACCTGTACTTCAAGAACAAGGAAGATCTCCTCCTCTCGGTGTTCGAGGAGAAGATGGACGTGTTGCTGGCCGGCCTCCGCGTCGCCCTGGCCGACACGTCGGACCCGGTGGAGCGGGTGCGCCGCTTCGCGGTGTTCCACTTTCGACAGGTGCGGGAGAACCGGACGACCGCCGAGGTGCTCCAGGTCGAGCTGCGCCTCTCGAACAAGTTCCTGAAGGAGTACCGCCCCGAGAAACTTTGGGCGTACCTCAACGTGTTCGGTCAGATCGTGCGCGAGGGGCAGGCGACCTCGGTGTTCCGCGCCGACCTCGACCCGTTCGTGACGATGTGGGCCTTCTTCGGGGCCCTCGACGAGCTCGCCATGCAGTGGGTCCTCTCTCGGAAGAGCGACCGTTTCGACCTCGACGTGGCGGCTCGCCAGGTCGCCGAGGTCTTCATCCGCGGCATGTCCGCCGCAACGTAAGTCCGTTCAGGAGGTCCCGTGAAGATCGGAGTCTGTGCCAAGTTCACCCCCGACACCGACACGCGCATCAAGCTGCGACCCGACAACTCGGGCATCGACCCGACCGGGATCAAGTGGGTCGTGAGCCCGTACGACGCGCTCGCGGTGGAAGAGGCGCTGCGCCTCAAGGAGAAGCACACCGGCGAGGTGATCAGCTTCACGGTGGGTGGCGACGACACCGCCGGCCTCCTCAAGGGGACCCTGCTCGCCCTCGGGGTGGGGCGGGCGGTGCTGGTGAACGACCCGGCCGCCGTTGGGACCGACGCGCTGGGGATCGCGCGGATCCTCGCCGCCGCGGCCAAGGCCGAGGGTCTGGACATGCTCCTGTTCGGAAAGCAGGCCATTGATGGGGATAACGGACAGGTCGGCTCGATGGTCGCCGAGATCCTCGGCTGGGTCCAGGTGAGCCGGGTCTCCGAACTCACCGTCGAGGGGACTCAGTTCAAGGCCGTGCGCGCCGTAGATGGCGGGCTGAAGGAGCTGGTCGCTGGCTCGCTCCCCGCGGTCGTCACCGCGGACATGGGACTCAACACGCCCCGCTTTCCCAAGCTCCCGGACATCGTGAAGGCCAAGACGAAGACCGTCGAGGTGAAGAACCTGGCGGCCCTCGGATTGACCGCCGCCGAGGTCGCCCCAGCGGTGCAGGCGTCGAATTTCGGCCTGCCCCCTGCCCGCCCCAAGGGCCGCCTGCTCACCGGCGACGCCGATCAGATGGTCGGGGAGCTCGTGCGCCTGCTTCGCGAAGAAGCCAAGGTCCTCTGAACAAGCCCTTTCCCCACCTTTTGATCGACGGAGTGAGAACATGAGTGGAATCCTGGTGGTGGCCGAACACGATGCCGGCGTTTTCCGGCGCACGGCCTGGGAACTCCTCGGAAAGGCGGCGGCCCTGGCCACGGAGCTGAAGACCACGGTCTCGGCGGTGGTGCTCGGCGACGCGCCGGCGGCCGATCTCGGATCCGCGGGGGCCGCGCGGGTGATCCACGTCACCGGCGACTTCGCCACCTACTCGACCGCGGCAACGACCGCGGCCCTGAACGCGGTGATCACTGCCGAGAAGCCGGATGTCGTCCTCGCGGCGTCGGCCACCCTGGGTCGCGACGCCATCCCGCGCCTCGCCGCCCGGCTGGGCACCGGCGTCGGCACCGAGGTGACCGACCTGCGCGCCGAGGGCGGGGCGGTGGTGGGCCGCCGTCCCCTGTACTCGGGCAAGTGCTTCGCCGACGTTCGGGTGGTCCGGGCCCCGGCATTCTTCACGGTGCGACCCAACTCCTTCCCGCAGCCGACCCGGAGCGGGGCGCCCGCCCCGGTGACCGCGATGGCAGCCCCAGCGGCCTCCGACGGGGTGACGGTGCTCGAGAAGCGCGCGCCCAGCACGGCGACGGTCGACCTCACCGTGGCCGATCGGATCGTGAGCGGGGGACGCTCGCTCAAGTCGAAGGAGGCCTTCGACACCGTGATCCGCCCGCTCGCCGCGAGCGTCGGCGCCACCGTCGGCGCCTCGCGCGCGGCGGTCGACGCCGGATACGCCGGCCACTCCGAGCAGGTCGGGCAGACCGGCAAGGTCGTGAACCCGACCCTGTACCTCGCGATGGGGATCAGCGGGGCCATCCAGCACCTCGCCGGAATGCGCACGAGCAAGGTCATCGTCGCGGTGAACAAGGACCCCGAGGCGCCGATCTTCGAGCACGCGACCTACGGTCTCGTCGGCGACCTCTTCGAGATCGCGCCCAAGCTGACGGCGGCCTTCGCGGCCAGCTAGTTGTGCTACTGTCGGGCGCTCGCGGAGCGCCCGATCCTCACCCCCCCTGCCCGTGCGGCGCTGCCGCCGCCCAGCCGCGTGGAGGCCGCCCTCGGTAACCTGGAGCGGGCGGGGAACCTGCGCGATCTGATCTGCTTGGCCGAGCTGTGGGACTCGTCCACCGACCCGACGCCAGCCGGGCGCCTGCCCTGGGCGCGCGCGCTCCTGTC
Organism: Pseudomonadota bacterium; assembly: GCA_947490265.1. Classification (GTDB taxonomy): domain Bacteria; phylum Myxococcota_A; class UBA796; order UBA796; genus CANLGQ01. The sequence continues at coordinate 34,761 of CANLGQ010000006.1, forward strand.
GCTTCGCCTGATGGACCGCGCCTGGACGCAGCTTCGGGTGCTGACCGACGCCGGCCACGGGGGGGTCGAGCCCCTGCTGCTCACCGCGCGGATGTTCCTCGACCGCGGCTGGCACGACCAGGCGCGGCGTTCGCTCGACCGGGGGCTCGCCCACTACCCGCAGCACCCCGATCTCAGCCGGCTGTGGACGCGACTCGCCGATCCGCCGGGCCCGCCCGACGGCGACGGCGATGGGCTGGACTTCGAGCCCTCGCTGCAGCTCGCCGAGCGGCACCTCGCGTTCAACAACCTGACCCGCGGGCGGGTGATCCTCGAGCGGCTGCGCCGACAAAAACCGGAGAACGCCCGGGTCGCCGACCTCCTCTGGGCGATGGAGGGCGACTTTCGTGCCGAGGCCGACCTCGGCACCCTGGTCACCCGGTTTGGATCCGATTCGCTGTCCTCCCTGGCCGACCTCCCCGACGAGCCCGACCACACCGATCGAACCGAGTCGGTGACCCACGAAGAGCTGCTCGCGTCCGTCCCCCCCGAGGCCGATTCCTGGGCCTTTCCACAGCTTTTTCGCCACGTCGAGGCCATGACCGAGGCCGGCGAGCCAGGCGATCGCGAGGTCACCGCGATCACGAGCCTGGCCGCGCTGCGGGAAGCAGAGCCCGCCCCGGTCTCCGATTGGACGAGCAAAGGCGACGACACCCAGATCGTACGGGTGGTCACCAAGGCCTCGGCGGCCGATCCCCACGCGTATCCGTCCGACGTCGAGGGCGATGACGCCCCCACCAAGGTCGGCGTCGCGACCTCGTACGACCTCGCCGCCATCCGCCGCGAGTCGGCCCAGCTCCCCAAGAGTGATCTCGACGGCCCGGAAGGCGAAGACGAAGACCGGGTGGTGGTCTTGCGCCACGACGCCCCTTCTCAGCGCGACACCATCCCGGCCGCGCCCGAGCGCAAGGACCTGCCGGACGAGGGCGATTCATGGGCGCGCGGCGGGGTCCTCCCCAGTCAGGTTGCGACCCCGGTAGCCCCGGACCCGCGGCCTGCCGCGCCCCCGCCCGCGCCCCCTCCGCCGCGGCGCGGGCCGAACTGGCTGCTCGTCGCCGTCGCCGGCGTGGCCACCCTGTTCGCGCTGGCGGTGTTGCTGGTGGGGCTGGGGCGGGTCATCCTGGGCTTCCTGTTCTGAGGGGTCCGTGCTACCGCTCTTCCTCGCCGCCTGCGCTCCCGACCTCACCCCGACCTGGGGCTTCGACCCCATCACCCTCGAGCCCGACGGGGCCGGCGCCTACGGCTTCCAGACGTGGCAGGTCTACGGCGAGAAGTGGGCCGAGAAGCCAAAGGACAAGTTCTACGTCTGTGCGGTCGTGGTCGAGCTCGCCGCCGAGCCGGGAGCGTGCCCGGAGTGCACCGTCGGGTGGACCGTGACGTCGACCTTCGTAGAGAGCGACTGCCCGACAGAACTGGCCGAAAACCCGGTATTCACCTCTGTCGTCGGCATTGGCCTCGGCGGGCCGAGCCCCAACCCCGAGGCGCCGCACCCTGGCCTCACCGTGGAAGGCTGGATCGACTACGGCTCGGGCTGGGAGGTCCACGGCGACGCGTGGCCCGAGGCGCTCGACGCGGGGGGCACCGCCGTCGACGCGACGTGGGACGGAAGCCGGGTTTTCACGTTCTGGCCCGGCGCGTTGTGGCCGCTCCTCGAGGCGCCCCCCGCGACGCCGGTGTCGCGGGTCGCCGGCTGAACGCCCGACCGCCTCCGATCGGATCGGCCAGCGCGGCCGGTCTACCTACTGGCACGGTTCGTGCAGCGCATGGGACCATGCGCGTCTCTCTCGCCACCCTTGCACTCGCTGCCTGCTCGGGGGACATCAATAGCCCCTCGGCGACCGGCGCCGACGCACCGAGCGAGGAGGCCACGAGGGACTCGACCCCGACGGACAGCGGGGCGGCCGACACCGAGCCGCCGGCTTGGCTGCGGGTCGAGGCAACGCTGGCCATCGCGGCGGGGACACCCGACCCGCTGGCGAGCGCGCTCGCGTTGGTCGGCCTCGACGTCGAGGAACTCGAGGTCTGCGCGCTCAACACGCCGCTGGCCTTCGCGGTCGTGGATCCCGCCCCGCCCGGGCTCCTCGCCTGGTGGGACGTGTCGCTGACGAACGACCCGAGTTGTCCCCTGCCCAACCCGGTTCGGCTCGGGATCGGAAGCTACGACCCGGTGCTGGATCCGGCCGCTGCCGCCGCCGGCCTTGGCGGCACCCTCTATGGCCTGTACACCGCCTCGCCGGCCGCCGAACTGTGGATCTTCGGCGTCGCCGGAACCCCGGAGAACTTCGACGGCGTCACCGCGCCGGTCACCGTGCCGCCGCTGCCCGACGGGAGCTGGCGCCTCGAGTCGCTGGTTCTCCTGCCGCTCTGAACTGTGCTAGCTGACTCCCTGAGGATGGCCCCCATGCGCGGTTGGTTGGCGATCGCGGGCGGGGCGGCGGCGTGCTCCGGGTCGTCGTTCGGGCCCGAGTCCACGCTCGCAAGCGGCGCCGACGCGGCCCCCATCTCAGAGACCGACCCGACGCGCGACGGCGACACGGCCGACTCCGGCCTCGCGGTGGCGCCGGTGTGGCTCGACCTCGACGGCGACCTGGTGATGGCCTCCGGTGTCCCCGACCCCCTCGCCAGCGCGTTTCGCCTCACCGGTCGCGATCCGGGCCTCGTGACCGTGTGCTCGGCCGTCGGCCCACCGACCGCGTTCACCCCGGTCGAACCAGCACCCGACGGCCTCGTGGCCTGGTGGGACGTGGGGATGACAACCGAGCCGGGGTGTGCCCTGCCCGCCGCCTTCCGACTCGGGATTGGGCCGTACGACCTCCTGCTCGACCCGGCGGTCGCCGCGGCAGGCGTCAGTGGCACGCTGTACGGGATGTACACCCGCGCCCCCGACGACGGCCTGTGGATCTTCGGCGTGGCCGGTACGGCCGAGAATTTCGCCGGGACGGCCGCGCCGGTGACCGCACCGCCGCTGCCCGACGCGACCTACCGGCTCGAGGGTCTGGTGCTCCTGCCGGTGGATTGATCCCGGCCTACCGCCGGCGCCGACGAATCAGGCCGAGGACCGCGAACGGGATCACCAGGCTTCCGGCCGTTCCCCCGCTGTTGCAGCCTCCCTCGCATCCGGTCCCCGTGTTGATTTCCACCGTGTCGCCGCCGGTCCCGCAGACCCCGTCGGCGTCGTCGGGATCGCCCCAATCGAGGATGCCATCGCAGTCGCTGTCGGCGGTCGCACCCTCGTCGGCGTCGGACACGCCGTCGCCGTCGGAGTCGTCGTCCAACCGGTTCGGGATCCCGTCGCCGTCGAGGTCGAGGTCGCCCTCTACCGCGCTCGGGATCCCGTCGCCGTCGTCGTCGGGGTCGAGCGCATCGGGAATGTCGTCGCCGTCGGTGTCGCCCGACTCGCCGGAGTCGGGCATCCCGTCCTGGTCGGAGTCGGCGTCGTAGGGGTTGGTTCCGAGATCGACCTCCTCCTGGTTCGTCAGCCCGTCGCCATCGGCGTCGGCCAAGGGACCGTCGAAGTCCACCGGATCGAGGTAGTCCACCACGCCGTCGCCATCCGTGTCCGTCGTCAGATCGCCCTCGTCAGAGGTGGGCGTTCCATCCCCGTCGTCGTCGGCGTCGAGGTAGTCGGGGATGCCGTCGGGCTCGAACGGCCACGCCTCGCCCAGGTCGGCGTCGGTGTTCGGCAAGCCGAGCGGATTCTCGGGGTTGCTGGCGTCATAGGGGCCGTAGGCGAGGGTGACCCCGTTGAGGGGGTTGTACGGATCATTCAGGTCGTCGTCACACACCCGGTCCCAGGTCTCGGTGGCCGGGTTGTAGACCAAGTTGAAGGGGCAGATCCCAAAGCCAGCCTCGTCGAGGGTGGGGATCCCGTCGCCGTCGTCGTCGGCGTCGACGAGGTCGGGGCCGTTGAAGCCGTCGAGGCTGTCGTCGTCGACGGGGGTGTCGCCGTCGGTGTCTGCGGCCTCGTGCCCGTCGAGGATCCCGTCGTCGTCTTGGTCCGGGTCGCCCGGGCCTGAGTCAATGCAGTTCGTGAGGCCGTCGGCGTCGCTGTCGCCCGAGCAACCCGAGGGGTCGCAGTCGACGAAGTCGGGCAGGGAGTCCCCGTCGGCATCGTTGACCCCGTCTCCATCGCCGAGCGGATCGGGGCCACCGTTGCTGCAATCGGGGTCGCCGTCGTTGTCGGCGTCGTAGTCGAGCCAGTTCGGTATGCCGTCGACGTCCGACCCGGCGATCAGGAGCACACCGCAGTCGAGGTCGTCGTTGCCCTCGAGTGCCGTCGCCAGGCCATCGCCATCGTCGTCGGAGTCGAGCGCGTTGATCGCCCCATCGGAGTCGCGGTCCCACGGCGTGTCACAGGTGAAGCCGGTCAGGAGCCCGCCGCCGAACTGCGGATCGCACGCCGCGGCGTTGGCGTTCTGCAGGTCCTCGTAGTCGGCGGAGTCGGTGTCCGGCGAGAGGAAGTTGTACCACTCCACGCCGTCGATCACCGTGTCGTTGTCGGAGTCGGTGTCGAGGTGATCGGCCGGCGGGCTGGCGTTGACCTCGCAGGCCGTGTCGACCTGGTCGTCGTCGTCGTCGGCGTCGAGGTAGTCCTCCTGGCCATCGCCGTCGGAGTCGTCGTCGCGCGGGTTCCCGTTGTTGCTGACCGGCTCCTCGTCGCGGGTCAGCAGCGTGTCGTCGTCGTCGTCGTCGTCGATGTAGTTGTCGGTGCCGTCGCCGTCGGTGTCGAGGTCGACGGGAAAGCCGCCATCCACCTCGCTGAACGTCAGCACCTCGTCGGCGTCGTCGTCCACGTCGAGGTAATCGGCGTCGCCGTCGCCGTCGGTATCGTCGTTTTCTGGCGTTCCACCGTTATAATTCTCGGTAGCCGTCAGGACGGTGTCGTCGTCGTCGTCGTCATCGCGAAAGTCGGGGAGGGTGTCGCCGTCGAAGTCGTCGTCGCGCGGGTTCTGGTTGATGCTCTCCGACTCCTCGTCGGCGGTGTAGACGCCGTCGCCATCGTCGTCTTCGTCGATCCGGTCGTCGTCGCCATCCCCGTCGGTGTCGGCGTGCTGCTCGAAGGCATCGGGCACGTTGTCCCCGTCGGAGTCGGTGTCCACCGAGTCGGCGAGGCCGTCGTTGTCGAAATCGTGGCTTCCAACCGCGAAATATTCGAAGTTGTCGGCGAAGCCGTCGCCGTCGCTGTCGAGATCGAGCCAGTTGTCGATTCCGTCGAGATCCCGGTCGTCGGGCTGGGCCGCTTCGGTGACGGTGGCGATGTTGTCGTCGTCGTCGTCGGTGTCGAGGTAGTTCGGGGCGAGGTCGCCGTCGGAGTCGTCGTCGGCCGGCCCGTTGACGCCGTTCGGATCCTCGTCGGTGGTCAGCACGGTGTCGTTGTCGTCGTCGGTGTCGAGATAGTTCGGCCGCCCGTCGCCATCCGGATCGGCGGTGCCTTCGACCAGCGTATCCACCCGATCGCCGTCGTCGTCGGCGTCGATCCGATTCGGCAAGCCGTCGTTGTCGAAGTCGGTGGCGAGTTCGAATTCGTCGAGCACCTGGTCGTCGTCGGAGTCGAGGTCGACGAAGTCGGGGTCGCCGTCGCCGTCGTCATCGCCGTCGGCGTCCGGGGTCTCGGTCCACTCGGTCGCGTCCGAATGGCCATCGCCATCGGAGTCGAGGTCGAGGTAGTTCGGGACCCCGTCGTTGTCGACATCGGGTCCGGCGGCCACGCTCTCCTCCACAATCGTCGGGATCCCGTCGTTGTCGTCGTCGGTCTCGTTCGCGTCGCACTCGCCGTCGCCGTCGCTGTCGAGGGGGAACAGTGGATCGGAACCGACCTCCACGAGATCGCCGAACCCATCGTTGTCGGTGTCGGCAAAGCGCGGATCGGCGCAGTTCTCCACCGCCACCTCTTCGTCGTCGGTCAGCCCGTCGTCGTCGGAGTCCGCGTCGCAGTCATCGGTTCCGATGCTCACCTCGAACGACCACTCCAGGCCGTCGGCATCGTCGTCGAGGTAGCCACCGGGCCCGGGGGTCGCGAAGTCGCCGTCGTTGTCGCAGTCGTCGTCGATGCCGTTGCCGCAGTCGAGGACCCGGACCTCGGGATCGAGGGGACTGATTGCCGCGTCGCCTTCGTTACAGTCGAGCACGTCGACCGTCTCGCCTTCGTTCGCGTCGTCGCAGTCGACGTCGGCGCTGTTGATGGTGGCCACCCCCGGGTTGCGGGCACCGTCGTTATCGGCGTCGAGCCAGCA